>QNDS01000115.1 GCA_003644925.1 Candidatus Fermentibacterota bacterium | reverse complement strand
CTGTGGAGAATATTCTGATTCAGTTCGACCGGCTTCTTCTGGGGCTGGGAGCAATCTGAAGTAGTAGTTAGTAGTATAGAATCTTATTGAGTTACTGTTACTAATTCATGCGATGCCCTGCCGAACGGGTGGAAGCTGCAGTAAAGGAGGATCGGGATGCCGATAATCAGGGTTGATGGACCGAAGGTTACGGATATAGATAAAAAGCGGAAGTTCGTGAAGGAAGTAACCACCGCCGCAAGCACTCTCTACGGACTTCCCGAGAGCATCATAGTCGTCCTGCTTCAGGAGAACTCTCCGGACAATGTGGCGTCCGGGGGACAGCTGATATGCGACCTGCACGAATCAGATTAAGGCAAGGCAATAATGCGGTACGTTGATTTCAGGGATATGATTCAGAACGAACTTCGCGAGAGACCTGCCGGACTTACCTGGGCGGAGCTTAAGGAGAACCTTGAGCTGCACTACAAGCGTCCGTGTCCGACATGGGTCCGGCGGATGGAAGAGGAAATCGGTTTGGAAAGGGTTCGGGGTTCCGGTCGTGCCTTCGTGTGGAAGCTTAAGTAAGCATGAAACCGGATAGAGCAGCGATCAACAGGCATATAGAAAACGTTGAAACCAAGGTAGAGTATGTTCTGGGCAAGTATTACAGGGATAAGGGGTGCCCGTGCGGTATCAAGCAGTTCGTGTACTGGGCAGGCAAGCAGCAGGGACCAGGCTGGCAGGACAATATTCAGAACCAGCTTGTTGTTTCAGCTCTGGAGTTAGCCTGTTTTGAGCGGATAGATGACTGCGAGAAGTCCTGGGGGCTTGAAGGCTCGTACACCTGCACAAACTGCGGTGTTAAATGGAATTACTTCTCGCTGGAATGGAGAATGCTGGCGTTCCACAGGCGAATGGTCAAAGTCGGAGCCGATGATCCGGGCAGGCTGTACGACGAGATGATATGTGATGATGTTGCAGCGACTGTCGGACACGAACCTGACGGGAAGAAAGCCCTGTCGCTTGAGCAATGGGTGGCATTCATGCTGGGCAGGGACTACACGGCCCAACCGTACAAAGCCAGCTACCCGGTCATTAAAAAAACAAAAGCCGGGTTCTGGCAGAGGCTGTTAGCAGCTCTCCGGCGCGGTAAGTGATCAACGGGCGGTTGTGACCGCAGAAATGAGGGAGCGGTTTCATGGAAAAGTACCGGCCTGAAACTTACGGTGAGAAGATTGCGGACGTTTACGATGACTGGTACAGTTCCCCTGATGAGTCCTCTATCACCCTGCTTTCTGATCTGGCCCATGGAGGGCGTGTTCTGGAACTGGGTATCGGAACCGGCCGTATCGCAGTACCGCTGAGCGAAAAGGGAATCGATATATCCGGCATCGATGCATCACCATCCATGCTTGCGAAACTCCGCGACAAACCTGCCGGGAAGGATATCCCTGTCACTATAGGGGATTTCAGTGAGGTTCCCGCCGAAGGCAGGTACGATCTGATCTTTATTGTGTTCAATACTTTCTACTCTTTAACAACGCAGGAGTCGCAGTTACTCTGTCTTGAGAACGTTGCGCGACGCCTTACTCCCAGGGGGGTCTTTCTGATAGAGGCTTTCGTCCCCGATATCGGGAGATTCGATAGAGGTCAGAGCGTAAGGGCAACGGATGTTGATGAGAACAGGGTTAATATCGATGTGTCCCGGCATGATCCGCTTGGGCAGCTGGTAACCAGCCAACATCTGGTCCTTTCGGAAAAGGGTGTACGGCTTTACCCCGTAACTATCCGATACACCTGGCCATCGGAGCTGGACATGATGGCAAGAGTCGCGGGTATGAAGCTGGATGACAGATGGGGGGACTGGAAACGAGGTAGTTTTTCAGCAGACAGTGGAAAGCATATATCGGTTTACAGGCTTATATAGAAGGATTGCGTTCCCATTGTTTTTATCGGCTGTCGAATATATCATTCGTGTGATGAGTAATATGCAGGTTACCAATCGCCAGGGGGTCATGAACGTTAACCGGAGGTAACGAACATGCCTGACAAGAACGACGAAGCAGAGATAACCAGCTGCAAAGCTGAGCTCAGGAAGCTCGCTTCCGAACTGAAGGAAGCTACTGCCGCTCATAAGCTTGCAGAAGAGGCGCTTCAGAACAGCGAAAACAAATATCGCTCTCTTACTGAAGCATCAACTGATGTAATTCTTACATTGGATACTCATGGTAAATTCACCTATGTCAGCCCGGCTATCGAAACGGTAACAGGTTATCCCTGTGAGTATTTCTTAGGACGTTCCTTCACTGAGGTGATCGTTCCCGAATATTTGGAACTAACTAAAGATCGATTCAGAAGGGGGCTCGCTGGAGAAGATATACCTCTATACGAAATCGAAGTTCTGCACAAAGATGGAGGTTCCCTTCATTTTGAGTTGAATGGCTCCTCTCTTTACAACCATGATGGAGTGGTTATTGGCAGAATCATTATCGGACGTGATGTCACCGGACGAAAGAATACGGAGGAGGCGCTGCGGAAAAGCGAACAGTTCCTGACAGATGTATTCGAGAGCGTTCAGGACGGCATCAGTGTTCTATACCCTGACCTGACCATCCGCCATGTAAACGGGGTAATGAAAGAATGGTACAAAGAAAACCTTCCTCTGGCAGGAGAAAAGTGCTACAAAGTCTATCATAACAAAGATACACCGTGTGATCCCTGCCCAACTGTTCGTTGTCTGAACTCCGGCAATTCAGAATGGGATATAGTGCCGGGGCTCCCCGGATCTCCAATAGAATGGATCGAACTTTTCAGCTACCCCATAAAGGATCCGAAGTCGGGCGAAGTAACGGGAGTTGTTGAATTCGTTCGTGATATCACCAAGCACAGGCAGGCGGAGGCAGCGCTGCAGGCTAGCGAGGAAAGACACCGGATGTTCTTTGAGAGCGCTCCAATAGGTATCATGCATTACAACAGTAAAGGAATTGTTACAGAGTCTAACGATGTTGCCATCCTTACCTTCGGGTCAATTCGAGAGAGGATGATCGGCCTGGATCTGCATGTTCTTCCGAACAAGGAGTTCCTCAGGGAGATCACCAAAACACTGGAAGGCGAACGCGGGTACTACGAAGGTCTTTACACATCCTTTACCGGGAAGAAAGAAGCCCAGATCAAAGCGGATTGGATACCGATATTCGATAACGGTAAAGTTACGGGCGGAGTTGGAATTGTAGCCGACATCACTGATCAGAGGAAGCTGGAGACACAGCTGCGGCAGGCCCAGAAAATGGAATCCATCGGACGGCTTGCCGGAGGTGTGGCGCACGACTTCAACAATATGCTCGGCGTGATACTCGGTCACACTGAGATGGCACTGGTGCAGATGGACCCTGCCCATCCCCTTCATAACCATCTGACGGAGATCCGCATCGCGGCTGAGCGCTCCGCGGACCTGACCCGGCAGCTGCTTGCCTTCGCCAGAAAGCAGACCATCGCTCCGAGGCTTCTGAATCTGAACAATACAGTTGACGGGATGCTGAAAATGCTTCGGCGATTAATCGGTGAGAATGTTGATCTGACTTTTCTGCCAGGGACTGATCTGTGGCCGGTGAAAATGGATCCGGTACAGATAGACCAGATCCTGGCAAACCTCTGTGTCAACGCCCGGGACTCCATCAGCGGAGTCGGTAAGATCACCATCGAAACGGAAAACGTATCAACCGATCAGGCTTACTGCGCCGGCCACCCAGGATTCGTTCCGGGTGAATATGTTCTCATGACCCTGAGCGATACAGGCTGCGGTATGGACAGCGAGACCATGGATAACCTTTTTGAGCCGTTCTTCACCACGAAAGAAGTTGGCAAAGGCACCGGCTTGGGGCTGGCTACGCTGTACGGAATAGTCAAGCAGAACAACGGTTTCATCGATGTTTACAGTGAACCGCAATGCGGGACTGTTTTCAAGATCTACATGCCCCGGCATGCGGCCAGAGTGACAGCGATACAATCGGAAGAACACGCTGAGCCGGCGCTAGGCGGGCATGAGACCATCCTTCTTGTGGAAGATGAAGTTTCGATCCTGCAGCTTATCATGATGATGCTCGAACATCAGGGATATTCCGTGATGACCGCCTCTACCCCCAGCGCAGCCATCACCCTTGCCAGGGCTCACCCCGGTGAGATAGATCTCCTCATGACAGATGTAGTTATGCCCGAGATGAACGGAGGGGATCTTGCCCGGGAACTGCTCTCCTTCTATCCGAACCTTAAACGCCTGTTCATGTCCGGCTACACAGCCAATGTTATCGCCCACCAGGGAGTACTGGAGGATGGTGTACACTTCATCCAGAAACCTTTCAGAAACCAGGATCTAGCCTCCAAAGTACGCGATATACTGGATAGTTAATATGGAAAGGGGTTATCCTGTGAAATACTTACTCATTATTACGATTCTATTCCTCGGGTGCTCGAATCCGGGGGATCCAGGTCCTTCGGGACAGAGTTTCTACGTATCCACGCTGGGCGATGATTCAAACGACGGTTCGCTGAACACCCCCTGGAAAACAGTTCAGTACGGGGTGAACCAGATGCAGGCGGGAATGACCCTGCGCATAATGGCGGGCACTTACACGGAACGGGTTCAGATTACCCTGAACGGCAGCTCCAGTACCGGGGGAATAACAATAATGAGCAACGGAGATGGAAGCGTTATTCTAAGCGGTTCGGGCATTACCCTTCCTCAGGACTGGGGCGGGCTGCTTGACCTGACGGGATGCAGTAACGTCACCATCAGCGGAATTACAGTTAGAAACGTAACAGGAGGAGATAACTCCACGGGCATTCTTGTCGATGGTTCTGATTATATAACAATTCTTGCCTGTACAACCTGGAACACGGCTTCCTCCGGCATAGGAGTATGGGACAGCGATAATGTAGATATCGATTCGTGCGATGTCGGGATGGCATGCAACGGCGGCGAGCAGGAGTGCATAACCATCGCCGGGTCCAACTATTTCAGCGTAACGTACAGCTCCGTGCACGACGGAGGCGGCGGAGTAATAGGCGGCGAGGGTATCGACGCGAAAGATGGCTCCTGCAACGGTGTTATCAGTAATAATGTTGTCTGGGGTCTGGACAGGCTCGGGATCTACGTTGACAGCTGGAACAAAAGCACAAACACAATCAGTATTTACAGCAATCTTGTTTACAATTGCGATGGAGATGGATTCTCAGCCGCGGCTGAATCCGCTGGAGTTCTCTCCAATGTGCAGTTCTACAACAATCTTGCCTACAGCAACACCGGCAACGGCCTAACGGTTGGAGCATGGGGAGAACCGGGTGTAACCCACCCGATTGATGGCGTCAGTATCATCAACAATACATTCGTGGGGAACGGAGAAGCTTCCTGGGGATGCGGAGTAAGCATTGAGAATTCAGAAGCGGACAACATCATTGTCAGGAACAACATTCTGTCCGGCAACACAACCGGTCAGTTCAACGCGGAAGCGTACGGCACAGGATTTCTGGCCGACCATAATCTCATAGACGGACCAAGTGATTATTATGGCGATGATTATGTGGAGGGAGACCCCCTGTTCGCGAGCCCTGGAAATAATGACTACCATATAGCTTCAACATCTCCGGCTGTGGACCAGGGAAACCAGCTGCTTGCTCCGGATACCGATATGGACGGCCTGCCCAGGCCTTCAGGATCAGGCTGGGATATCGGCTGCTTCGAATACCAGCAGTAGTTCTACTAACCGCAAGGGTGATTCTTCAGTGAGGCCGGGTACAGATCCGGGTATACAAATCGGATTGCATTACGGGTAGTTCCACGCTATGATTCATTGACTTTAACGGGTGGAGAATAACGTGACAAGAGTGGCTCTTATTTTACTTCTTCTGCTGACCGTAGCAGTTTATGCGGACACAACAGGAATCGTAGGCGGCATCGTTTCGGATACGGACGGAAACCCGCTTGTCGGAGCCACCGTGATGATCGAGGACACCTACCTGGGTACTATGACGGATGCCTCCGGAGAGTATATTATCGCCGGAGTTCCTCCGGGACGATACACTGTAACCGCAAGTATGGTGGGCAGGGCATCCTCCAGGGTGGAGGGCATTCTGGTGGTTGCAGATCAGCTCAGCAGAATTGATTACAGTCTTCCGTTCGATCTTACGGGTTCAACCGTTATTACAGTTCAGGAGTCAAGAACCCATATCCTTCAGGATGTTCCCGCTACCCTGCACCTTCTGGATTTCACCGAGATAAGAACGATGACCTCAAAAAGTATTGTTGATGTTATTTCCGCCCAGCCGGGCGTGGTGACCAGCCATGGAGAGGTGCATGTGCGGGGCGGGCGCAGCGGAGAGGTGGAGTACCTTCTCGATGGTATCTCAATCCGTTCCCCGATAGACAACAGATTCAACCTTGAGCTCCCGCTGAGCGCGATATCAAACGCATCTCTGATGACCGGAGGGCTTGGTGTTGAATACGGCAATTCCATGTCCGGTGTTGTTAACCTCATCGGAAAGGAGGGTTCTGACAGCTACCACGGATCAGTTACGCTCCGCCACGGAGACATTACAACCACTTCCTACGAAACCGGAGAGCAGCTTTTCGTGGAGGAAGCGGACGTGGAGCTCTGCAGAAGCGGCCTTTCCGGCATTGAGGTATCCGTGTCCGGCCCTGAACCCCTTACAGAAAAACTTCTTCCTTCCATTGGAATCCGTATCCCCGGGGAGATGAGGTTCAGCGCGTCCGGACAGTTTTCGCTAAGCGGCATGGATACCCTCGATACCCGCGGTGCATGGGAGAACAACTGGCAGAATGATATGTCGGGTGTTGCCAAGTTAACCTACAGACCCCTTAACAGAACCAGCTTCGCTCTTACCGTCCTCGGTTCATCCCGGAAAGCGGGATGGAATGAATGGGCATGGTCCAGGTACCATCTCCCGGCCTATATAGGCGATGCCGCATACCTCGGAAGAAGCCAGGATTACGCCCTCCCCATCCGTTTCAGCGAAACTACCGGAATTACCTTCAACGCCACGCAGCTGCTTGGAAGCGAAACCACCCTCAAGCTCACTATGGGGTTTATGAAATTCCAGAACTGGAACCGTATCCGCCTGCAGAGCGGGGGTTACCTCGGAGAAAACACATACCCCATATACTGGTTCACGCAGTTTCAGCCCGAAGAGCGTATCGCTGATTCCCTCGGTTACTATCACACGGGAACTCATCCGAATGTGTGGTTCGATTCCAAAGCAAATGTAAGCAGCATTATGCTGGGTCTGGACTCCAATCCCAACACCAGAACACGTTTAAAGGCCGGGGTATCAGCTGATTACTTCGACCTTTACCAGTACAGTATCTACGCCGAGACCTACGGCGACGTATTCATTTCTCAGTGGGACGCTTACCCTCATTCGGGGTCCTGCTACCTCCAGGGAAGCTACAGATTCGGCGGAGGTGTTATAACCACCGCAGGTCTGCGCGCCGATATGTTCAATGCAAACACCTCTGTATTCGATTCGACAGCAGGTGGCCTGGTTGAGGTTGAAACGAAATGGCATATCAGTCCAAGGGTGGGCTTCTCCGTTCCATTCAGCGAAAGTTCCGTTCTGTTCTCAACGTACGGACATCATTTCCAGATGCCTTCAATGAACTGCCTCTACCTTCAGACATCCTACAATCTCGCCGGGGACAAGATAGTGGCGGGCAATCCGAACCTTGATCCGGAGATGACACAGGTCTTTGAAGTGGGGATAAGACATTATATAGATGATTTCACCGAATTTTCTCTGGCTGCCTATTACAAGGACATCACGGGTCTTGTGAACACGGAAGACCACGGCGAGGGCACATACTACGTTTTCACAAACGACGACAGCCATGGAATGGTAAGAGGTATTGAAGCAACCCTCAACAGGAGGGCGGGAAGCAATATTTCAGGACAGGTCTCCTACGCAATGTCCATCGCGAAGGGAAAGTACTCATCCATGCTTGAACGGTACAACTACGCTCAGATGGGTGTTATATACATATCCAAAGAGGATAATTATCTGGACTGGGATCAGGCGCATACGGCATCTGCAGCTTTTGAACTGAGATCCTTTGAGTCCGAGGGGCCCCGGCTTGCAGGAATCCATCCACTTGAGAACACCAGGCTCGGCATTTCCTGGAATTACGGCAGCGGTATGCCCTATTCACTTCCACCCGTGGAGGCGGAACTGATCGAAACCAACACGGAAAGGTACCCCTTTTCCATGCAGACTGATCTTGTTCTATCGCGAATGTTCAGCATAGGCCCAACCGAGCTGAACCTGGTACTGGGCGTATTCAACATCTTCAATCGAAAGAACGTTGTTCACATATACGATACTTCTATTTTCCACTCAAGCGGTGATCCGGGGGGCCCGGAGGGTAACCCGAGAGCCTGGTCTCCTGCGAGGCATTTCGTACTGTCTGCGGGGATATCATGGTAATTAAGTTTAAGATCGCCTTTTCCGCTGCAGCGCTGCTGATACTTTCCGGCTGCACCGATCTGACAGAGTTCGACTATTCAATGCGTGCTGGTGTAAATATTTTCTACACGCCTGACCTTGAAAATGTTCATACAATTGAAAACATTTCCGGAGCAAGATCCATCTGCGGCCTTCCCGACTGCTTCGTTGTTGCCACCACGGATGGAACACTTATCCGATACGACCTCGTATCGTACGAGCAGACAGGCATTTTTTCTATCGGCAGCCCTTCTTCAGCGGGTTACTTTGAAATAGAGTACAGTCCGACAGAAAGCAGTATCTATATCATCGGGGCATTGGGGCAGATAATATAGATACTGCTTT
>QNDS01000114.1 GCA_003644925.1 Candidatus Fermentibacterota bacterium | reverse complement strand
GTAATCGGGAGAAGGTGACTGCCCGGCGGGATCCTCCAGATCGATGAGATTCTGTATCATAACACTTAAGGTATCAGCTCCTTCACCGTTCTTAACAGATAATCTGCCGACCATCATATCCGGAAAGTCGTTGTTAATGTCCCGATTATCGTTGAAGTAGGCATACCACTCATCGTTACCGACCATATCCATATCAATAGGGATTAGCTCTCCAGACCAAGGATACTCGTGGGTGGGGAGGAACCATGGTTCGCTTGCATAGTAAACATCATCGTGATCGCCGATGAGAAGGAGATATTCGGGCTTCTTAACAGTTGGCTGCCCCCAGTTGACCCACATGTGCTCGGTGAAATCTCTCAGGATTTCATCGGTTATCGCTGTAGCTGCTCCTCCAAATTCATCCAGGATCTCATCCGTGGTGACCAGCGCCACATCGAATTCATTCAGGTCGACTCTATGTTCAGCGAGATCATCTATTGCGTCCTCACACTGGTCGTACAGCCCCGAAGCGCAGATGATCAGATAGTCAGGCATACGGGTCGGGCCAATTCGAGGATCAACTTTTCCGAAATATTCAGGGTCGGGAGCATGTGTCTGAAGTACCGGATGGTAACCAACAATTGAAGATCCATCAACCATCCTCTGGAAAGGCCCCAGTCCTGTGCCGCTCCAGACAGCAGAGGCACTGTCAAAGGAAACTGAAACACTGAATGACATTACTGTGCTTAAAGTGCTGTCAGATGCCCTGTACTGAGCTGGGAACAATTGCACCTGTAATAGTCGCTGATCGCATATTCTTGTTTCACCTATAATCCTGACCCTCTCTGAAGGCCAGAACTCATCAGAAGCATACGCAGTGGAATCCTGCACGAAGGAATCCACCACAGCGGGGGTATACTCGTATGACATTACCTGTGCTGGTGCCGGATAAACAGGATCCACAGATTGCTCCCTCACAGCAGATACTGCAAATTCAAGGTATGGTGTTACGCTGTCCGGAAAAGCAACCAGGCATGTGATCATTGGGAGTTCTGGGTAACCGATGCTGTCTGTGAGGGGAGAGTCTGTGAATCTGATATAACTCAGATTGTCATACTCAACAGATTCCCAGGAAACGGGAGTCTGCGCAATGAACGCTACCCTTGTACTGTCTGCAACTGTGGTATGAATGGGCGTTGTATCAGCGATAAGTGCGAAGAGAAGAAATGACAACATCGAACACCTCCGGGTATTCAAGTGCATTAACTATCTATATCTTCTGAACAGATAATAGAATTGTAGCTGCAGGAAGTCAAGAAAGAAACACGCCTTGATTTAGACGGGTGTTCGCATCGATTTGGTAGCGGGGACCGAGCTTCGTTTAAACCAGATTTTATTGTGGATCAGGGGATTCATAGATAGTGACTTGAGAAGCGACCGCGGTTCTATTGGGATGATAAAAATTCGACATGCAAAATTGCAACTTGCATGAATAATCCATGATACGATCAGCACAAATAAAGAATCATTCAGATTAACGCCTGGAGACCCATCCGGATTCCTTTAGTGTGAACCTTCTTCTCAAGTCGGCACCTCGACTGATACCGACCCTCTTCGAAACGGATACATCGGGTCTGCTGTCGCCTGCATGAACCAGTACTTGAATCTCCCCTCCTTCCAGCGAGATGCCGTTGTGATTTCTGTCTATTCCGAACGCCTCGGAGAGTTTGCCAGGACCACTGCACAGATTCATGAGTTTTTCTTTTCCGCGGTTCGCCTGCATCAGTTCAATTCCCTCAAGCGGTTGGGCAGCACGAATCAGAACGGCTTCTCCGCTTCCTGGTACTCCGGTTGTTACATTGAAGCAGTTGTGAACGCCGTATATCAGATAGACGTAAGCCAGACCCCCCCTCTCGAACATGAACCGGTTTCTGAGGGTTGGGCCGCGGAAGGAATGGCTTGCAGAATCATCCTGGGTGTAAGCTTCTGTTTCAACAATTACACCGGATATGAATCCCCCGCCAACCCTCCTTCTTAAAAGACAATCGATAAGATCAGGGGCCACTATTACAGCATCCCTGCTGAAGAATCCGGCAGGCGGCGCTTTGTAATTCCTCAGGATACTCCTCCTGTTTCCAAAAGAGATAATAACGTACATTATAGTTAGAGAATAAAACATGCAAGGAGGATGAAATGAGTGACTGTCCATTCTGTAATCCCGATGAAGACAGGATCATCTGGAGAGATGAGAATGTGTACGTTATTCGCGATCTTTACCCGGTGTCCCCATCCCATTCGCTTATTATTCCCTTCAGACATTTCGCAAGTGTATTCGATGCCACCGAAGAGGAGCTGACCTCCATGTCCCGCGCGCTCAGTTTCAGAAAAAAACAGCTCGAGCAGTCCCTTGCAGCGGATGGTTACAATATCGGAGTGAATGAGGGAGAATCTGCAGGGCAGACGATACCACATATTCATATACACCTTATACCGAGATTTGAAAGGGATGTTGATGATCCAAGGGGGGGAATAAGGGGAGTTATTCCAGAGAAGAAGACATATCCCAGCTAAACTCATCACCGGTCATTGCGGATCCTCTTCTTACCTTCCGGATGAGCTGTGGTTCCGCTTCCACCCCGCCCCTGTGAAACAGCGATGGTTCGCAGGTTTTAAAGCGGAGGTTTAAAAAGAGGATGAAGATAAGGAGTAAGGATTTACTCGAAAAAAAACTGAAGCGCATTGAGGCGCCGATGGTTCTTGATGTCGCAACAGGAAGCGGTAACTTCGCAGGTTACCTGAGAACAGAGTATGAGGGTATCGGCACAATCACAGGCATCGATGTAAGCCCGAATGGATTGGAAAGATCAAGGGAGCCCTGAAAAAAATAGAAGACATGCTCGCTGTATGCATGGACTCTTCTGAAATGGCATTCCCCGGCGGCAGTTTCGATATGGTCTGCATTTCCAATTCGCTTCATCATATGGCAAGGCTTGATGACACCCTTGCGGAGATGATGCGGGTTCTCAGGCCCGGCGGACACTTCCTTGTAAGAGAAATGTACTGCGACAACCAGACCGAAGCCCAGATGACACATGTTCTTATGCATGAATGGTGGGCATCCATCGATACACTGCGCGGAGTGCCTCATTTCAGTACTTTTACCAGGGAGAAAATCCTGCAGGTATGCGAAGAGCTGGGACCCGAAGAGCTGATAACCGGTGATTATTCATTTCCCGGCAGCGATTCCATGGACAAAGGAACACTGGATCATCTAAATGGAGCCATAGACACCTATATCGCCAGAATAGAAGGCCTTGAGAGTAATTCAGAGCTGGTTGAGAGGGGCGAACAACTGAGAGAAAGACTTTACAGTGCCGGTTTTCAAGGAGCTACTTCCCTTGTCCTTCTTGGCAGAAAACCATCGAGCGGTATATAATTCACGGGAACCAATTACACACAGAATGTATTGTTTCTTAATAAGTTATAGGTTATTCGGAGTTACTGTATTTTATCTTTAAAACAATTAACTGAAAGGTGAACCATGAAACTGTTACTGACTCTTTTTCTTATAACCGGACTGGCTCTTTCCGGAACCATCTCCCCCCGGCTTTCAGAGGAGATGAGTACTTCCGGAGACACAGATATGTTCAGTGTATTGATAAAACCAGTTGGCTCCGTAGATACGGAATACATAGCCATGGCCACTGTGGGAATGACCAGGGACGAAAGGCGCGCATTTGCAGCCGGAGTAATGAAAGACCGGGCCGGGGAAGCCCAGGCGGGCATCCTTGCACAGCTTGCCCTTTATGGTGATGAATCCGTTTCGGATGTTCATCCTTTCTGGATCGTTAATGCAATCGCTGTTTCACTTTCATCGGAGGTTATTGAACAGATAGCCATCAGAGACGACGTTCTTTTCATCAGGATGATGAACACCGAGAACGCTCTCATTGAGCCCGTTGATATTCATCCGACAACTCATGAAGAGTTAACGGATGCCGTTGCATGGGGTGTATCCCAGATAGGAGCTCCGGATGTATGGGCTCTGGGGTACGATGGCTCCGGAGTGGTGGTCAGTATCGTTGATACCGGAGTGAATCACGCCCATTTGGATCTGCATAATAACATGTGGCATGACACAGCCGCCGGTTACCATTACGGATGGGATTTTGAAAATAATGATGGTGACCCGATGGACTCAAACGGACACGGAACCCACTGCGCTGGAAGTGTGGCAGGCGATGGTACGGCAGGAACCGAGACAGGTGTTGCGCCAGGGGCAACGATAATGGCACTGAGAGTAGCTAACCAGCTTAGTGCTGAATCCCAGTTATGGGATGCATTCCAGTTCAGTATCGACCACGATGCCGATGTAATTTCAACTTCCATGGGCTGGCTTCAGGCGTGGGATCCGGACCGTGTGTCATGGCGCGAATCGGAGGAAAATGTCCTTGCCGCAGGTATCTGCCACTCTGTAGCGGCAGGAAATGAGGGCGGCAACACCTCCACATACGGTGATATAAGAACACCGGGAGACTGCCCGCCGCCATGGCTCCATCCTGATCAGACCACATCGGGAGGTCTTTCGGCTGTTGTAACAGTTGGCGCAACAGACATCGTAGATAATATCGCCGGTTTCTCCAGCGTCGGTTATTCAACCTGGATGTTCGATGATCCCTGGTTCGATTACAACGATACTTCTCCGAACATAGGTCTTATCGATCCGGACATTACCGCACCTGGTGTGGATATTGTCAGCTGTGACCTGACTACCTCGGGGTACACCACCATGAGCGGAACATCCATGGCGACTCCTCACCTTGCAGGATGCATGGCGCTGGTATTAAGCGCCAATCCCTCCCTTTCGCCGGCTGTAGTTGACTCCATCCTTGAAGTAACGGCTCTTGAACTTGGCAGTTCGGGCAAAGACAACGTATTCGGTTCGGGAAGAGTTGATGTGTACGAAGCCGTACTTGCTGCTCTATCAGTATCGATAGAGGAAGGTTTGGTTGAAGAATCCGCTCATCAGCTCCTGATAGCGTCAGCCGGACCAAATCCGGCATTTTCTTCCGTATTGTTCGACCTTTACACAGGCACCTCATCTAATGTGGAGGTATCTGTATACGATGTTGGAGGGCGTATTATAGATGTTATTCACAGCGGAGAGCTTGCGGGCGGAAACCACAGTTTCACCTGGGGAATTCCGGAAACCATGGGCTGCGGCATCTATTTTATGAGGGCTGAAACTCTTAATGATACTGCCACTATGAGATTTACCGTATTGAAATAATCCTGATCAGAATCTTCTCGAAAGAGCCCCGTCTCCCCAGGGAGGCGGGGTTTCGCTAATACCTTATGGTGTAATGCAGTTCCACGGTTGGTTCAAGGTATCCGTGCATGGTGGTTCTGCTGGTTCCCTCAGCGTAAAAATCAGGGCTGAAAAGGTACTGGACGCTGACAGTTCCAGGATCTGCAGAGAATACATCGTCTTTGTACGAAACGTAGAGATCGGGCAGTACATATTTTCCAACATTGAGTACAAGGCTCGTGGTATCGGAAAGCAGCTCCGGAGAAATCTCGAATGTATCCAGGCCGATCTCATGCCTGAGATTCCGGGCAAGAAGGCTTCCCAGCATAGTCTGGGCTACATTCTCAACTTCGGATCTGATAGCACTCGAATTCATCTGCTGCATCTCGCCGTAGGTCAGTCCGACTGCCAGCAGTGTAAGGATATCCTCCTGCGCTACAAGACCTGACGGGCCCTGGCAGGAAAGGGAGATATCGAGATTCTCCAGATCTCCGGAAATGACAATTGTAATTACGTATTCCTCGTGGCTTATCACGCTGCGTACCCTGGTTTCGGCTGTTACGTTCAACTGCATGACCGGAGGATTGCCCTGGATGATATTCACCCTTCCTTCAGTTATCTGGAAATCCCTCTGAAGCAGAGTGATCCTGCCTCTTACCGCCGATACATATCCGTTCACGGTCGGCTCCCGCTCAAGGGTGAATATCCTGAGTTTCAGAGCCATCTCGATATCCGCGAAGTTCGTTCTGAACCAGAGATCCCCTGTCCCGGCCACATCAATGGAGAGATCGAATGGAAGCTCCCCTGAACCACTGGACGAGGAGGAACTGACCGGTTGAGGAATACCTACCGCGCCCTCCAGGATTTTAATCTGCCCCGACAGGACAGGTCTTTCTTCCAGCCCGTTTCCACTTGATGAAAGTCCTCCTGAGCAGATGACAGCTCCCATTCCCGGTATGGCGATCTCCATATCTGACAGTGTGGAATTGAGAGTGTAACTGCCTAATTCAAAGGGGATCAGACTTACAACATCAGCGTACCAGCTTGAGGAAAAGTTTCCAGTGCTCTCGCTGCCGGAACCAAGCGTAAGCCGGGCGTTGTATCCACTTTGGGTAGTGTCGGGATAATTCATGTAGAAATTCACATTCGGCAGCTCGATTCCAAGTACGGTTATATACAGCCGGTTTATCCTTGCTGACGCTTGAATCTCCAGAGAATAATCCTCGGAATTCTTCTCGTACTCGATCCTTGCAGAAACACTTGCCCCCATGGTTTTCACGGGTGACGGCAGAATATAGAAAAGCCAGTCACCTATATCGTTAACCTCAAGCTCAAGCCATTGTATCTTGTCAAAGAGAAGAGCAGCATCGGTTCCTGCCCAGACATCAACAGCTCTCATCTGCAGACCGGATCTGACACCATCATGCCAGGCGTATATCCCGTTCACATTGAATGCATTGTTCCGTGCGGAAATGTCAAGTGTTATGCTGTCCATCCTGAACTGGCCGTAAACCGGATCTGATATCTGTCCAATCAGGGAGCCATGAACACCGGTTGTATCGCTGAGATAGGAAATACTGAAGTTACCGACCCCCGACATATCTGCAGGCAAGCCGGAGAAGGTGCTGAATGAACTGAGATCGAAGTTTACTATATCAGCGTGCATTTCCATTTTTTCTGCGCTGAGTATCCCGGACATGGCAAAATCTCCCACCGGAGGGTCGAGCCAGAGTGTGTCCAGGGTTATCGTACCGTTTTCAGTGAATCCTGACAATCCTCCGGATGTGATCACTCTCAGCTTGGAGTGGGTAGCCCTTATCTCCTCAACACTGAAAGAGGTTGTATCACCTGTCCCTACTTCTATTTCAGCCGTATACAGCCGGTCAGCTGAACCGGCAAGAGTTAACCCGTCTATTCTGATGCCGTACTCATCAAGCTTGATGTCCGCTGTTGTGTGGAATACGTCGGAGAGTACTCTGAGGCTGTCTATCAGAAGGGATGCGTCTGCAGACAGGACGGAACCTGCAATGCCGAATGTTCCCTCCAGGGATGCAGTGTCAGCCGCCACCCCTTCCGCTTTCAAACCAAGGACTTCAATACCGCCATCGAAACTCACTCCGAAAGGAATCCCGGCGATAATGTTCCTTGTCGAGTAATTAAGGGTACCGTCAACGGATACCCTTTCGGCTGACATCCCCTCCATTTCAAGCCCTCTTACTCCCGCGCTGCCCCTGATATTCATGCCGAATCCGCTGCCGCTTCCGCTCAATGAGAAATACGCGGAGGTTATATCGGGACAAACATCCAGGCAGTATTGTCTGAAAAATGTAAGATCTCTCACCTCACCATCAGCCTGCAGTACCCAGGATTGGGGAATCCATCCCGATCCGAGATACCCGCTGCCGGTGAATGAAGCATTCCCGCTGCTGCTGCCCACCGACCCATCCAGACTGAAGGAATTGTCTTGCAGAACCGCGCCTAAATGAAGCGTTGAAAGATCGATAATTTCCGAATATGATTCCGAGATATCAACTGTCACTGAGCCGTACAGACCGGAGTATCCGGTTCCCCGGCCCCTTGCATGAACAGAACCGGTAATACCGGTAGCCCAGAAATGTGCCAGGTATTCAGAAACATCAGTATTCGTCATGTTCAGATTCAGCGCTGCACTCCATTCAAGAGATTCAATGTTGAATGCCCCGTCGAAGTTCAATTCGGCATCATCGGTCACAAGATGCAGATTCCGCACGCTGATATTCTGAAGATCGGCCTTCAGTGTATCTACTTCAAAGGACGCTTCGGTTCCGAAAAGAACAGCTCGAATGCTCGTCAGTTCAAGTTCCGCCTGGAGATCAGGCAGCCTGCCGTTTATTCTGCCCTCAACAAGGATAGACAGATCAACTGGTAGATCATAGGATGAAGTCCCGGCTGTTCCTGAAAACTCGACATTCAGAGTTTCCTCCGGGCCGGACAGGGTTCCGGTAACGGACAGTGAACCGGGGGCGGCGATTCCAGTGAATTCATCGGTAGTGACATTGCCGTCATCCATTCGCAGAAGCCCGTATCCGCGTATACTACCAAAATCAGGCAGATAAACACTGGCGGAATCAACATTCAGCTCTATTCCGGATATTCTTTCAATTGACGTATTGATGGTCATGGAATCAACAATGATGTCACCGGATTCAGTTATTATACCGTAGCGAAGATACAATCTGTCGGTGCTGGCAGCTACGCCCAGGTCGATATCGTTGAGGACGGACATTACCGAAACAGCCTGATCAGGCGGTAGAATCGGCTCGGGAACGAGCTGGATGCTCAGGCTGTCTACCAGTATCTGATCAACATGTCCGCTTACAAGGTAGTAAAGAAGATTACCGTCTATCTGAACAGAAACTACAGAAACCACCAGACCCGTGAAATCCGTGACTATAACCGTGTCTGCCGAGGTATTCCAGAAGATATCTGTACGCAGCCCTCTGAAGGAAATAGTAGTGGTATCATTTGAAACTATACTGCCGATTATCTCTCCTGGAACATCCCCGAGAAACCCGGTGGCCAGAAATATGTAGAAAGAGACCATCAGAAATAAAACCCCAAACACAACTATC
>QNDS01000113.1 GCA_003644925.1 Candidatus Fermentibacterota bacterium | reverse complement strand
TAGCACACACCACATCTGTCTATAGCGGAAACCTCGCTGTCAGTGGAACTCCTGACGGTTACTGGATTGCCTGGAAGACAAGCAGTAATTATCCAAATATCGCCTGGATTGCCCGGGAAACACTAACAGGGATTTCAGAGGGTCAGTCATGTTCGATTGGTGATTTAAGCATTACCTCTTTACCCAATCCATTCAGCGGAATACTTGAAGTCACTGTAAATTCTGATGAATTTCCTGTGCAGATCAGTGTTTACGATACTTCAGGCCATCAGGTACACTCAGGAAGTACTGATGCAAGCGGACATTTCACCTGGGATGCTCATAGCATGCCTGCGGGAGTGTATCTCATCCGGGCAATTCAGGATACTGAGTTCGTTGACAGTAAAATATTGTTAATCAGGTAAATACTTTCGTAAGTGACCAGAAGTGACGTCCGGCCCCATTCGCACTCGAACTACGCATCAAGCTACCACATAAAGAAATAGCCCTCTGATCGGGGGCAGCGTCTTCTCTGGCGGTCCGGACGAGACTCGAACTCGCAACTTCCGGCGTGACAGGCCGGTGCTCTAGCCGATTGAACTACCGGACCGCTCAGAGTAGGGATTGGAATATCTGAGATTCAGAGCGGATGTCAAGGCTAACGTCGAAACATTTCCGTTTCTGGAAACGTTTACACGGAACTATTCTTATGTATATTTGTATAGCAGTAGTGGATGTGAGTTAGAAGTAATCGTTCAAAAGATAGGAGATTAAATTGAAACTGGCAGGAGCAATACTTATCATCCTGATGGGTATCGGTTATGCGAGCACGATTGAGATCGGAAGTGCTGTGTCCGGCAATAATCAGCCTTGGTGTGGTTCTTGAGACCCCAGCATGCGCTACCAGGTGGTAGTACTCGCTAGCGAAATAGGAGACGCTATAAACATAGATAGTTTCTCATGGAAAAGATCTGTTGGGGGAGATCCTCAGGGGACATTCTTCGATATGAAGATTTATATGGGCCTTTGCAGCGGTGATGCGCTGGGAGCAAATTTTGATGACAATTATATCAGCGGAACACGCATCCTTGTAATGAGTGGATCTCCATACACTTCTCCCACCGTTGGAATGAATGAATGGTTTGAATTCGTCTTCGATACTCCATTCTGGTACAACGGCCAGGATAACCTTCTTATAGAAGTTGAGTGGTCATCAGGAGTAGGATCCCTGTACTCATGGGTCTGGCCCGCAGGTAGCGACAGAAGCATGTACGGGCTATATGGAGGGGCAACGAGTCTTGTACGGCTATCCACTGCTCCAAATTTACGCCTCAATGGTACTCTCTCTCTCTCTAATTCGACCTTTGCCCGGATCAAAGCAGCGTTCTGATAGAAATAATTGTATAACCGACCGCCCATTGGCTGCGGTGGTCGGTTTCTCTATTATTAATCGAATTCCCTTCATCTCTATCAGTAAGAGTTTGGAAAAACGATATTAATGAATACTGCCTCTATTCTTATATTCCTGATGAGTTCAGCCCTGCTGGCATCCTGTCCCCTTGGCTTCCCTCCGGAGCAGGCCTGCCCTGAGGATAGCCCTTCATGCGCTCTGTATGTCGATGGGGATGGAGACGCTCTCTGTGACAACCCCGGTCCTCAGCCTGCTTCAGACTCTGAACCGTCAGAAGAAATTCTGCCTGACACTTCTGAAACTGTTTCGGACAGCCTGACTGTTGAAACCGAACCTGTCTCGGACAGTCTGCCGGAACAAATCGAAGATGAAATTTCCCTGCCTGAGGACATTGTTATCACGGAGATACCTGTTGACACCGTGACCTGGACAGCTGAATCATCATCGACTGGGAGTTCCGAGTTTGAAGAGACTGTCGAAGAGGGCCTGATCGAATTATTCCCGGATTCAGCATTGATGGATACTGTCTCACTTGAGGAAACAACCGCTCCGGACTTAACATGTCCCCTGGATTATTCACCGGAGCAGGCATGCCCTGAGGACAGTCCTTTCTGTGCTTTCTTCATTAATGTAAATGATGATCTATACTGTGATAACCCCGGGGAAAGATCTGATACGTCCTCAACAGCCGATGCGGATACTACAGGGAGTGTAGGCAGTCCTGAAACCCTTGCGGGTGGATGTCCACTTGGACTTCCCCCCGAAGCCGCATGTCCTTCTGCTGACAACGCCCTCAGCCCGCACTTCATGGGTTGGAGCGGATGCGTAAATCCCTCAGGAGGGGGAATAAACAGAACCCTGATCGTACTGATAGCCACTGGGGTTCTGCTGCCTATCGCCACCTGCCTGAAAAGACGTTTCAGGGGCAGAAGAAAAGAAGACAGGCGCAAGCGCAAAATTGCTCATATTACAGTGCAGATGATTTCCCTGATAGTGCTTGGTTTCTTGATACAGGGGTGTTTCTGCCCCCTGGGTGTAGCGCAGTACGCACTCATTCCCGGTGGACTGATCTTCCTGGGCGGTATCGGTATCGCAGTTCTTATTCTACCTATAATCTGGACAACATTCTTTGATAGAATTTACTGTGGCTGGGTTTGCCCCTTCGGAGCTCTTCAGGACCTGCTTGGAAAGCTTCATGTTCCAAGACCTCCGAGATTTCCTCATAAGGTACATACAATTCTTTCCGGTTTCAAGTATCTGCTTATGGTCATGTTCTTCGGTTTCCTTCTTCTGGTCAGCAGCGGACAGTTTGCAAGCATCGTACCGCAGGCTTTCTTCTGCAGATACGATCCTTTCCATACTATCTTCTCATTTTTTATAGTGGGTTCTTTCATCGGTGCAATTGTCACTATATCTCTTCTGGTATTCTTCCCCAGGTTCTTCTGCAAGTACCTCTGCTTCTACGGAGCCATCCTCAGCTTCTTTGGCAGAGTCGGTCTCTGGAAGCGATTTACCAGGAAACACCCCTGTGGTAATTCCGGGGAAAACACAAAAGAGTAACATCCCCCTTGACCTGACCCCGTTACAATGTGCAGATATTTACCATTGGTAACGGAGAAGCAATTCAATAAAAGGGGAAAATCATGGCTGCCATTAGAGAAACCTGGAACAGCAGGACTGCTTTCGTACTCGCTGCCATAGGGTCTGCCATCGGTCTTGGCAATATCTGGCGTTTCCCGTACATAACATACGAAAATGGCGGTGGTGCTTTTCTCGTTGCCTATTTCATCTGTCTTTTTCTGGCTGGAATTCCTCTGCTCATGCTTGAATTCAGTATCGGGCACAAATTTCACCAGGCTGCTCCCGGATCGTTCAAGAAGATCTCTCCCAGGCTGGAGTGGTTCGGCTGGTTCGCTGCCGGTGTGGGATTCATCATCGTCACATACTACGCCATTATCATGGCATGGAGCGTAAACTATACCTACGAAGCAGCTACTCTCGGGTGGGTGCAGGAAGAGGGTGAGTACGCCGATGTCCTGTACGCCATAATTGAAACCGATCTTGAAGACATGGAGGTTCTCCTCGATGTTCCCGATTCCCTTCTTGGAAGGGGCTTTGTGTCTCCTGTGTCCGCTGATCAGGGGATCATATCGGAGGATCCGCACAATCCGGCTGATTCGGAGAGGTACGGTACCATTCTGGTAGCCTTCGACGGATACCTCTATGGTTTTAACAGCGTGGACGAAGCGAATACATTCATGGGTTCGCCTGCAGATTTCTTCTTCAACGATTTTCTAGGAGTTACTTCCTCTCCATGGGATATAGGCAAGTTCAAATGGCCGCTTTTCATCGGGTTCACCCTTGCATGGATATGGATAGTGGCATCCGTATGGAGGGGCACCAAGACTGTAAGCAAGGTCGTGTTTTTCACAGTGCTGATTCCCTGGGGCCTGCTTCTGCTGTTCGTGATCCGGGGTTTAACCCTTTCAGGAGCTGGTTCTGGTATTGAGTTCTACCTGACCCCGGTCTGGTCCAGGCTTATGAGTGCTAAGATATGGCTTGCGGCCATTTCTCAGGTATTCTTCAGTTTGAGTGTCGGTTTCGCCATAATGATCGCCTACGGCAGTTTTCTACCAAAGAAAACCAACATAGCCGCAAATGCCATGATAATAGGAATCGCCGATGCTCTTACAGCCTTTTTCGGCGGACTTGCCGTATTCTCAGCTCTGGGTCATCATGCATCAACCCTTGGTGTGCCCGTCTCCCAGGTGGTGTCATCGGGGCCCGGACTCGCGTTCGTGGCCTATCCCCACATTATCAGCACCCTTCCCGCAGCAAGGATTTTCGGAGTTCTGTTCTTCCTGATGCTTCTGACCCTTGCTGTGGACTCTGCCTTCAGCCTGCTTGAAGCTGTCACGGCTTCGGTCAAAGACAAGTGGAAAACCTCGCACAGGAAAGCGAATCTAATTGTAGGTATCAGTGCCTTCCTGCTCGGGATTCCAATGCTTACCGGCATGGGAATCCACATCCTTGATATTGCCGATCACTTTATGAACAACTTCGGGCTTACGCTGGTAGTTCTTGGTGAGGTTCTGATAATCGGATGGGGTACGGGAGCGGAGGAGCAGAGACAGTACATTAACAAAAACTCAAGCTTCAATGTAGGTCTCTGGTGGAGTATCTGCATTCGATGGATAATTCCAATGGGAATACTCTGGATGATCATCACGGAGATTCAGGAAAGAGCGGTTCCCTACGGCAGCTTCGGTCTTCGATCTCAGGAATTCCTGTTCGGCTGGCTCCTGATCATTCTTCTGCCGATTGTCGCGGATATACTGGCAAGCGTCAGCGGTAAGAAGGAGCAGGAGTAGGGGATAAAAATGAAAAGGTACTTTGACGCAGAGAATGGAAACAGAATCCACTGGGATGAGCTCGCGGAAGTGCATGCCGAATCCTATGATTACAGGGAGCTTATTAAAGGCGGGCATGTAATGGACAGCATCCAGACCGGTGAGGTTGGAGAAGTCCGGAACAAGTCTCTGCTTCACCTTCAGTGCCACATAGGAACAGATACTCTCTCCTGGGCAAGGCTGGGAGCCAATGTGACCGGAGTTGATATATCTCCCGTTTCCCTCAAGGTCGCCAGGAGACTTGCAAAGAAGGCGGATCTTACCGCAAGGTTCATTGAATCAAGTATCTACGATCTGCCAGATAAGCTGGATGGGTCTTTCGATATCGTCTACACATCCATCGGAGTTCTCTGCTGGCTGTCTGATCTTTCGGCATGGGCGGGAATAATAAGGAGATATCTCAAACCAGGCGGATTCTTCTATTTGATGGAGTCCCATCCTTTCCTGTGGGTATTCGACGACGAAACGGAGGGACTAACCGTCCGCTATCCATACTTCCACAGAGAAGCTCCAAATGAATGGCCTGCGGACTATCCGGATTATTCGGACTCCGACTACGCAGTTAAAACGCCATCCTGGGAATGGCAGTGGACAATAGGTGATATCCTGAATGCTCTTGTCGAAAATGATCTGAAAATTGATTTTTTCCACGAGCATAATGTTATCCCATGGAAAGCTCTGCCATCAATGATCAAGGGTGATAATGGTTTCTGGAGGCTGCCTGAGGAAATGGATAAACTTCCGTTGATGTTCAGCCTTCGGGCACACTAGATCAGGCGAAGGGGCTCCTGAAGTTCTCGATGATCCTGGCCAGAGTTCTGTGTTCCGCAAGAACACGATACTCTAACAGTTTAAGAACCGTCTTGAAGTGTTTCCACTCCTCGGTGAAATTGTCGCTGGCAGCGATCAGCTCCTCCGCTTCTCTGATGCTTTCCCTGAAGTAATCCGAGGCGGTCATGTTATCAATATCATGTTCAAGGGATTGAATTATCTGCCTGAATTCTCCGCTGTCCAGCCAGATCCCGCCGCATTCGCTGCAGTAATCTATCTGAACTCCCGTATCCTCGTAACCAACCGAGGCCATCTTCTCTCCGCATGACGGGCATTGCACGGATTCCCTTTTCACGTGAAAACCATCGGTTTCCTTCCAGAGATCGATCTCCATCCATGCAAGGTCACTGTCCGCCTGGTTCCTTGCCTGCCTCAGCTCATTTCTATCAAACCAGGTTCCCATACAGGAAGGGCATCTATCGATCCTCACTCCGAGGAGCTCCGATGCCTTCAAATCAGCGCTGCATTTTGGACAGTGCATTATTCCTTCCCCTCTTCCCGCCAGTTAATCGATATAAGCCCCAGTCTTATGGCGTTATCCATAACCACCTGAGCCTGCTTCGCTACTGGAGGATCAATCATCTTCGAACCAAGAGCAACTGCTCCGAGCCCTTCAGACGCAGCCTTTTCCATAGCCATAACTATACGTCTGGCTTTGTCCAGCGCTTCGCTACCCGGCAGGAAGCCCTCGTTTATGATGGGCACCTGCCCGGGATGGATGCATCCCTTTCCCACGAAACCCAGAACTTTAGCGCGGCGCACCGATTCCCTGAGCCCCTCTTCGTTCTTCACATCCGCATATACTGTATCAATCGGTTGGAGCCCGGCTGCCCTCGCAGCCAGAACTATAAGGCTTCTTGCGGTAAAACTCTCCGTGCCCTCTGCTGTAGGCATAACACCCAGCTCTGCAGAAAGGTCCTGAAGTCCCAGGGTAAGTGCTGCCGATTCGTCAGGGACTGATCTGGCTATATCAAGCGCGTTGAACACACCCAGAGGGCTTTCAATGATGGGCATGAGCCATATTCCCGCTTCCCGGTCGCAAAGCTCTGAGATCTTCTCAACCATATCCCGTACAATGGAAACCTGATCGGAATATTCCACCTTGGGAAGAAGAATATGCTGAACAGGCTGCGGTACTATCCACTCGAGATCATCGATAGCGTACTCACCCTGATTGATCCGGACCATTACCTCCATACCGCAGAAATCCAGATTTGCAAGCGCGTGAGCAACCATAATTCTTGCTTCGAATTTCCTGTTTGGAGCTACGCTGTCCTCAAGGTCCAGAATGACACCATCAGCGCCTGCAGACATTGCTTTTTCCATGAACCTCGGCCGATTGCCGGGAACGTAAAGCCTGGACCTCCTTGGAATATTCCTTCCTGAAGGTTCTATATTCCGTGCCGGAGGAAGAAGTGGAAAATTGTTTCCAAGCACTTTTCTGACAGCTGCTTCGAACCTTGCAGCGGCAACGAACGGTGCAGCTCCGCAATCCTCAACCACTACCGTACCCCTTGAAATACCCATCCGAGCTGCAGTATCCCTGATGGCTTTCTCAAGAGTATCCTTTGATAAATCAGAAGCTATCGAAACATGTAGTTCAGTATCCGTATTCTCGTATGAAACCAGACAATCGGATTTTACTTTGGGCCCTGAATAACCGCATGATGCTTTCTCTGGCATATTCACTCCTTAAACATGGAATATCAGATTATGCAACACTACTAATCTAATGAGGAATCTCACAGGTTGAACAATCCGAAGGAGCACAGCCCTGAGTATTCATCATCAGGAAAACGAATCCTGAATCGGGATGACATCTGAAACTGTACCTTTCCAGGAAAGACTGAATCCCCGTTACCCTGTCATCGCAATAAGGCTGATACTCTACGGCAAATGCCCTCATTCGCATATCCACCAGATACCCGGCAAAGGATTCCTGCCACTGCACGGGTTCGATGCCGGACCTCTCGTCAGCCCAATAAGGGACTATCACGGCCGAAAGCTCTGGAATTGAAGCCGCCGCTTCGCGCCATCCTTCCGCGGTTGTGCTGACCAGTCTGACAGGAGGCAGTACTGTTCCCGTCATATCCTCTGCAAGCTGGCTTCCAAAATCATCAGCATCGTTATTGAATGATACGATGTACAGGGTATCAGAATCCTCTACAGAGAAGATAGCAGTGGTGTCTGTATCCGATATGTGCGACGTTTCCACAGCATTATGATCGTACTGGCTTCGCAGGTTTGGCTGCGTAATCCATGTTACGAGACCTCGAACACCCACGGCTCCGAAGTAAATTGCGACAACTACCGCAATCATCCTTGCAGCCTTGGTTATCCAGTCCTTCATGGTAAGAAGGCCGAAGAGAGCAAAGGGAAGCATGTAAACAGTGGTCCCTGCAAAGAAGCCTATGAAAAGCATCATTCCATTCAGCGGTCCGCTGGAGTCGAAGGCTCCTGTGAGTGCTATCAGGAAGGCGGGACATACCGAGAAGCCGGTAAGAAAACCGAGCAGGAATGGATTTCTAGTGATTTTCAGGACTTTCCCGGTATTGCATCCGGAGCAGGTTTTCTTAACACGTATTACTGACAGAAGCATATATGTGGAGAAAAGAATGTAACCCGCATAAGTAAGGGGAACCCGTACGCTCACAGGGATAGCTCCTCCAAGCATCCCCACCAGGGCACCGAAGATAGCGTAGGCTATGAACCTTCCGCCATTAAGCTTGAGAATAACCCACAGGGATTGGAACCCTGTTCGTCTCTCGCCCATGAGATAAGAAACGTAAATGGGGCCGCATGTAGCGAGACAGGCAGTTCCTGTGGCAAGCCCCAGAGTCAGCCCTGCACCGAATCCTTCAAACAATGTACAATCCCTTCACTAAATCAGCAGGGACTGTCTACAAAGATCCCGGGTAAAACTCAAGCCCTG
This sequence comes from Candidatus Fermentibacterota bacterium, assembly GCA_003644925.1. Taxonomy (GTDB): domain Bacteria; phylum Fermentibacterota; class Fermentibacteria; order Fermentibacterales; family JCC-6; genus Aegiribacteria. Next base: position 370 of record QNDS01000113.1, on the reverse strand, counting down.
CTCTGACACGCCACCAGTTCTGATTAGTCACCAGATTGGTTCTCTCCTGCTCTACCATACCCCAAATCCGGGCGGCAGTTCCGAACTGGTATTCAAGCCCCGGACCGAATACATACCTTTTCCTGTCGGGACCCGCACCGGCAATAGATGTTGGAGTCACCCGCGCTTCAGCCTCCAGCAGAATGGAAAGCCCTTTGTAGAGGTTGACCCTTGAGAATATGCCTGCCCTCTCCGTTCTAATGGATGACCTGGAGAGTTTACCGTAGAGCACTACTGAGGAAACAACATCCCGTGATCCCATGAAGCGGTAGATAATTCTCGATTCAGCTGACGTGCATGCAGTTCTTGTGACGCCTTCATCGAAATCGAC
>QNDS01000112.1 GCA_003644925.1 Candidatus Fermentibacterota bacterium | reverse complement strand
GTTCACACCGGGCAGCATTACGACCATATAATGTCCCAGAGTTTTTTCGACGAGCTGGAACTGCCTAGACCCGATATCAATCTTGAAGTCGGTTCTGCGAGCATAACTGTGCAGACTGCGACCATAATGAAACGTTACGAAGAAGTTATTCTTAACCGGATGCCCGATGGAGTGGTAGTTGTCGGGGATGTCAATTCTACACTGGCCTGTTCACTTGTTGCTGTCAGGTACGGCATACCTGTAGTACATGTCGAGGCGGGACTCAGAAGTTTTGACCGCTGCATGCCTGAAGAGATAAACAGGATACTCACCGACCAGCTTGCCGGTCTGCTCCTTATTACCAGTTCCGAAGCGCGTGATAACCTGCTTGCGGAAGGCAGAAGCAGTGAAATGATCAGGCTTGTCGGGAATCCCATGATCGATACACTGCTTAGGCTTATGCCACTCGCTATGGCCAACACAGAGCGGTTATCGGAAGAGCCTTTTGCGCTTGTTACACTTCACAGACCCTCGAATGTTGATGATCCGGAACGACTGTCCTCCATATTGGAAGCGCTGGGCGGCCTCCGCGACCTGAAAGTGATTTTCCCCGCGCATCCGAGAACCCTGGGACATATTGAAGAATGGAATATTACCATCCCTGACAGGATTACGATCGGGAAGCCCCTGACTTACCTTAACTTCATCAGGGCACAGGCCGACGCTTCGGTTGTAATAACCGATTCCGGAGGTGTTCAGGAGGAAACCAGTGTACTCGGAGTGCCCTGTGTTACCGTAAGAACCAGCACTGAAAGGCCTGTTACCCTTGAGCTTGGAACAAACATTCTCTGCCCGGATGTATCCGGGATAGTGGAAGCAGCAGCGAAACAGATAGAGAATCGCCCCGAATTCCCGCCCGAGATCCCGCTCTGGGATGGAAAAGCCGGTATCAGGATCGCTGCGTCCATAGAAAACTATATTGGAGCGAAGAGATGAAACCTGTTTTAATTGCACTTTGGATTCTTGTGATATTGATACCCGTTGTTGCATGCGGATCCAGTGATGGTACAAGTGAAAGCGGAAGCCGGGGTTCCGACCTGTCCGTTACCGCTACCGATGCGGGAACTCAGAAGTTCGCGGTTTCAATTCAGGGTGACGATGTGGGATACATGCAGCTGGATATCGCTGACCATGGAACCGATTCACTTCTCATAACGCAGACCATCAGCTGGAACATGATTCTAATGGGCAACAGGAGAGACATCGAAATGACCATGATCGCCGTTACGGACAGAGAATACGATCTGGGACGCATGGAAATGCAGATGTCCGACGGCTCGGCTACTATTACCATAAAGGCCTGGAGACAGGATTCGCTGCTGATCTCGGAGATCGGCACAGCTGGAAGAACAATAGAGAATTCAACCGTTATAGAGGGCGACTATCTGCCGGTTCTGGCAGATCTCGCGTGTGCCTCGATGGAATGGACGGAAGGGCAGGAGAGGACTTTCAAGTCCTTTGACCCCGCCAGCGGTATGATACTCTCATCAACAGCCGAATGCGAAGGATTCGAGGAAGTATCCCTTCTTGGCGATACTGTTAATGCTGCAAGACTGAGGCTGTCACAGATGGGGACCAGGAATACCGTCTGGGTATTCGAGGGTCAGATCATCAGGGAATTCGAAGAAGGCCTCGGTATGGACATGACTCGTGTCCCCCCATCGCAGGGAGGCGACATTGTAGCGACCAGAGATCTCTACGAAGTATTTGCCGTATCCTCAACCCCGATCTCGAACCCCAGAAGCACAGAGCCCAGAACCTTCGTCCTGCAGGGAGAGATAGACTGGAGCCTGTTCCACCTGAACATTCCACCCATCCAGACCGCGATCGGCTGTACCGTAACGGTTTGCAATGGAGTACCTGATCGGATTGTTCAATTTCCGCCTTTGATACCTGAAGAACTGATTGAATACACTCTTCCCGAGCCCATGATACAATGCAATGATCCGGTAATTGCGCAGGCGGCAGCGGATCTGACGGAGGGTTCAGCCGACTCGTGGGAAGCCGCGAGGAGAATCGCTTCATTCGTTGACACCAGTGTGGAGAACAGCCCTACGGTTTCTCTGCCTTCGGCTGTCGACGTGATGGAAAACCTCAGGGGAGATTGTAATGAGCACACCATACTCACTGTGGCTCTTGCCCGCGCGGCTGGTCTGCCTGCAAGGATCTGTGCCGGTATTGTTTATCTGAACGGTTCGTTCGGGTACCATGCCTGGCCTATGATCTGGACTGGAGAATGGGTAGCGATGGATCCGACTTTCAGCCAGTACATTGCGGATGGAACCCATATTATCCTGGCTACGGGGGATCTCGAATCGCAATACGTCGTCAACTCTGCTATCGGCAGGTTGAGCATTATCGAGCTGGAAAAGGACTGATGATTTCCAGGGCAGAGACTGATGCAATGAAAAAGGCTCTGAAACTTGCACTACGCGGCAGAGGCAGTACTTTTCCCAATCCCATGGTTGGCGCTGTTATTCTGGACCGCGATGGTAATCAGGCGGGAGATGGATTCCACAGGGAATGCGGAGCACCCCATGCTGAGGTTATTGCCATTGCGTCCGCAGGTGACGCTGCATCGGGCGGGACCATGGTTGTAACCTTGGAGCCATGCTGTCATCATGGACGTACCGGGCCATGTACCGATGCTATTATCAGTGCCCGGATCAAAAGGGTAGTCATTGCAATGACCGATCCGGACCCGAGGGTTAGCGGAGAGGGAATAAAGCAGCTCAAGTCAGCAGGAATCGAAGTAGAAACAGGTCTTCTCCCGGAAAAAGCATATGAGCTCAACAGAGTGTATCTGCATTACATTGAAACTGGAAGAAGCTGGGTCACTCTCAAGATAGCTCTTAGCCTTGACGGCAGAACAGCGGCGGCCGATGGAAGCAGCCGATGGATATCATGTGAACGATCCCGCAGGCGTGTGCAGAGGATGCGAGCTTCTGTCGGGGCTGTATTGACAGGGGCCGGGACTGTAAGAGCAGACGATCCTGAACTGACGGTCCGTCTTCCTGATTCCCGGCCCTGGAGGCAGCCTGTGCGTATGGTGGTTTCAGCCACCGGTGATTTCGGGGAATCGCGAAAGATCTTCAGGAGCCCGGGAAGAGTTATCATCGCTGTTCCGGAAGGTGTGGGGGCCCGCCTGACCGAATGCAAAGATTTACCCGGAGTTGAAGTCTGGGAATTCCCCCCGGATTCCCCAAACCCCGGCATCAGCCTCGCTTCTTTTCTTGAGAGGACTGCTGCCGAAGGTTTAGGAGAAATTCTCTGCGAAGCGGGGAGCGATCTTTCCACGCGGCTGCTGCGGGATGAACTGGTTGATTCGGTCAGCATTTTCACAGCGCCGATGATACTTGGGAGCGAGGGAAGACCGGCTTTTGAATTTCTTGGAATAGACAGTATTGATAAAGCGATAAGATTGGAGAATATTTCATCCCGTCGCTCAGGGTCGGATTTTCTTACGGAGGGCTGCATTGTTTACCGGGCTGATTGAGGACAGAGGGAAAGTGATATCCCGGTCAGGCAGCAGCCTGACCATTGGGACAGAGCTATATAAAACAGCCTCACCCGGAGACAGCGTCGCTGTGGATGGTTCCTGCCTGACTGTGAGCAGTATCGGGAGCCGGAGCCTCTCGTTCCATTGTTCTCCGGAAACCGTTTCAAGAACCATTATCTCCGGATACTATCCCGGTACCGACGTGAACCTGGAACGCCCCCTTAAGTTTTCGGATGGACTGCATGGCCATATTGTTACCGGCCACGTGGATTCCACTGCAGCGGTTCTTAAAGTGAAGAGGAGCCCGGAGGGTATGACGGTATGGATATCCTGTTCCGGAAAGAACTACCCGCTGCTGGTGGAAAAAGGGTCCATTGCCGTCAGCGGGATAAGTCTTACCGTTGCCTCACTGGTACCTGACAGATTCTCGGTTGTTCTGATACCGGAAACACTGCAGCGAACCACAGCGGGGAACTGGAAGCCGGGTTCACATGTGAACCTTGAATACGATATTATTGGCAAGTACGTTTTGAAACAGACTGATGCAGTTATTGGAAACAGACGGTTGAGGGATTACCTTGAACAGTAACAGAATAGCCGGTGCAGAAGAAGCAATTGAAGCCATCCGCAACGGTCAGATGGTTGTTGTTGTGGACGATGAGAACAGGGAGAACGAGGGAGACCTTGTAATTGCAGCGGAAAAGTGCAATGCTGAGGCTGTGAATTTCATGGCTCTGGAGGGAAGAGGTCTTATCTGCCTTTCAATGGAGGGGGAAGCCCTCGACAGGCTGGATATTCATGAGATGGTTCCGCGGAATACTTCCCTCCATGAAACTGCTTTCATGGTAAGTATCGATGCTATCGAAGGAGTAGCCACAGGTATATCCGCCCATGACAGGGCGAAAACAATTGCGGTTGCAATTGATTCCTCCTCACGGGCATCCGACCTGGCCAGACCCGGTCATATCTTCCCGCTTGCTGCAAGGCCCGGAGGAGTCCTGTCCAGAACAGGCCATACGGAAGCGGCTGTTGACCTCGCCAGGCTGGCAGGACTCAAACCGGCGGGTGTTATCTGCGAGATAATGTGCCGGGACGGTTCAATGGCAAGGCTTCCTCAGCTCACCGAATTCGCCGCGAAGCACGAACTTGTCCTTACTTCGGTAGAGGAACTGGTTCGATACCGCAGGAAAACAGAAAAACTGGTCAGAGAGATTGCCACATCAACACTGCCCACAGATTACGGCCGATTCGATCTTCATGTGTTTGAAAGCATCACCGATGGAGAAGTGCATGTAGCCCTTGTGAAAGGTGCTGTTAAGGGCGGGGATGACGTACTCGTGAGGGTGCATTCCCAGTGTTTGACAGGAGATGTCTTCGCCTCCCGCAGATGCGACTGCGGAAGCCAGCTTCACGCGGCGATGAACAGGGTTAATAAAGAAGGCATGGGAGTGATCCTCTACATGGCGCAGGAAGGGCGTGGAATCGGCCTTGCAAACAAGATAAAAGCCTATCACCTGCAGGATCACGGGCTGGATACAGTTGAGGCCAACGAAGAGCTGGGCTTTCCGGCTGACCTCAGAGATTACGGTACCGGTGCGCAGATCCTGGCGGAACTGGGTCTCACAACAATCAGATTGATGACGAACAACCCCAAAAAAATAGTAGGGCTGAAGGGATACGGCCTTGAGATCACGGAGAGAGTCAGAATAGAGATTACGCCTACCGAAGAGAATCTCAGTTACTTAAGAACGAAAAAGACAAAGCTCGGACATTTGCTGGAGGGAGTAGACGATGACCTGGATCCATGAGGGCCAGCTTGACGGCACGGGGATCAAACCTGCTGTTATTGTATCAAGGTTCAACAATTTCATTACGAAGAAGCTTCTTGATGGAGCTCTTGACTGCCTGGAGAGACATGGTGTTAATACCGATGACATCAACGTATTCTGGGTTCCCGGAGCATGGGAGATTGCCCCCGTTGCTGTGAGAATAGCTGATACCGGGTTATTCGACTGCGTTATATGCCTCGGTGCCGTAATCCGCGGAGAGACCCCGCATTTCGAGTACGTATCCGCTGAAAGCGCGAAGGGCGTATCTCAGGCAGCCATGCTGGCGGATGTTCCGGTTATTTACGGCATTATTACCGCGGATACGGTCGATCAGGCTGTTGACAGGGCAGGGACAAAATCCGGCAATAAGGGTTTCGATGCTGCAATGACAGCTATTGAAATGACAGCACTCTACGAGTTTGTAGAGGATATGGATGAACCCGATGCAGACAATTCTGCAGAGGAGTCGACCGAGGCGTAATGGGTATAAGAAGCAGAGGACGCAAAGCCCTTCTTCAGGCCAGATATGCAATGGAAGTGAACAGCGGGTCTCTTCTGGTGAACCTTGAGGACATCAGACTGCTTCTGGCAGATTCGGATCTGGGGCTGGGTGTTCCGATGGATTCGGAGGACTGGAACTGGGTATCCGATCTGGCAAGGGCAGTACACTACAACAAAGCAGAAATCAATACAAAGATAGAAGAAGCTCTGGAGAACTGGACGCTGGACAGGCTCAGCCTTGTAACACGCCTGATACTTCAGCAGGCAGTAGGGGAAATGTACTTTTCCGAACCTCCGACCCCGCCTCCAGTTGTTATTGACGAATCGATCAATCTGGCGAAGATCTTCGATACGGATGAAACCGCAGGCTTTGTAAATGGAGTTCTGGACGCCATCATAAAAACCCATGATGTGAGTGCTTCTCCCGATGGGAATTAGTCTATGCTGATCAGGATCATATCCGATATTCACAGCAATCTTCAGGCTCTTGAGGCGGTTCTCGCCGATCCTCCGGGGAAAGATGCGGATAAAACATTCTGCCTTGGTGATATCGTTGGCTACGGGGCGGATCCTTCGGGGTGCATAGAGAGGGTACAGGCTGAATGTGACATTGTGATTTCCGGTAACCATGACGCAGGAGTGGCGAAGAGGGTGTCCCTGGAAAGGTTCAACTGGGAGGGGGCCACAGCGATACGATGGACCATGTCGGTTCTGTCGAAGGATGAATTGAGCTGGCTGTCGCTTCTCCCGTACTATACTGAACATGAGAATTACTTTCTCTGCCACAGCTATCCCGCCGACCCTGAAAGCTGGACATACCTGCTCCGCCGGAATCATGCCCTTGAATCCATCAGTGTAAGGCAGGGGTTAATTTCGCTGATCGGTCATACTCATCTTCCCGGCTGCTGGATGGAAGATGGCAATTTCACCGAGGCAGCAAAGGGAGATTTCTCAAAAGTGAGGATTGTTAATACAGGCAGTGTCGGACAGCCCAGGGACAGAGATCCCAGGGCAGCGTACGTTCTCATGGATACTGAAGCTCGAACCTGGGAACACCGCAGAGTGGAATACAGCATAGATGACGCCGCCGCAAGAATAAAGGATGCAGCGCTCCCAGACGTTTTGTGGCAGAGGCTATACAAGGGACACTAGCAGGGCAGGGGTCAGATGAACAAAGGTGTCCGAAGGTGTACAAGGTGCATTCTTCCGGAGAGCTACCCTGATATTAATTTTGACAGCAATGGTGTGTGCCGGGTCTGCCGGGAGTTTGATCACAGATACCTGAACGTCGACTGGAATGATCTGGAGAGTAAACTGGCCCGTATTCTGGACCGATACAGAGGCAGGGGCAAGTACGATTGTCTTGTTCCTTTCAGCGGTGGAAAGGATTCAACTTACTCTCTCTGGCTCCTGAAGAATAAATACGGGATGAATCCTCTTGCATTCAATGTGGATAACGGATTCGCTGAAGACGGTGCTCAGCAGTTCATCAGGGAATGCGCCGGGAAACTGGGTGTTGATCTGTATACATACAGCCCTTCAAAGGAGTTTCTTAAGAGAGTCTACTCACATGCAATGCACAGAACAGGCGAGTTCTGTACAGCCTGCGTTGTTCTGATTCCCACTGCAATCTTCAGGGCTGCTGACATACATGGAATAAGGCTGATCGCCGGAGGTTTCTGTGAAAAAACCGAGGCTCCGCCTTCCCGATATGCTGACATGGACAGGGTACGTTTCTGGAACATCATGAAAAGTGCTTTCTCCAGGAAAGAGCTTTCCTGGGATTTCTTCTTTCCAAGCTGGAAAAGGATGTTCCGGATCAAGTATTTCAATCTGCCCGATTATATCAGATGGGACCTTCGGGAAATACACGTTGTCCTGAAAAGAGAGCTGGGGTTCGAGAAAAAACTATCGGATATAAGATTCGACTGTCTTGCTACTCCCCATTCAAACTTTCTGTTCAGACGTATTGCCGGCTTCAGCAAGCTGGAATACCTCTATGCTAACATGGTCAGGGCAGGATTTCTTTGTCGAGGGGAAGCTCTGGACATACTGGAGGAGCGGGAAGCCGGCGGTCTTCCAGAAGGCTTTTTTGATTTTATGAGCGAAATCGGCTGCAAGCGCTCCATTCTCTGCGAAACAGAGGGCAGGAGTACCTTTGAGTATTCTGCGCGTTTGAAATTGATTAGAAAAATAGCCATTAGAATACGAGAAATGCTGCCCTGATCAGCATCCCTGAAATCAGATCATTCCGTTCTCAAAGGCTGCTTTAAGCCGGCGTGCAATTGAGGCGGCATAAGGGTGACTGTCTTCCAGATAATCAATTTCACCGTTCAGTATCCGGACGATTATCCACTTTGCCTCCTCTTCCCCGTATATCTCTGCAAGTACAGCATGCTGGTTCTGCAGCCGAAGAAGAGCAGAGGCAGTAATGAAATCATTGTCTGCCCCCTGCGCAGCGATGGCCAGGCTGCTGAGAGTGAAGTAAGCCGGTATCTGAAACTCGGGTGATTCTGTACCTGGTACCTGGAGAAACCTTGCCGTCTCCCCCTCCGGTGCGAGCTGGCCTTTTGAAGAGACAAATGCTACGGATGCCTGTGGACCGCCGTTGCGCAGCCAGAAGTCCATCACGTTCGGGGAAGGCTGGTTCGCATAACAATTGCCGAAACAGTTCATAACCTCCTGGCCGTAGGAATCAATATTACAGGCGAACCTGAATAGTTCGGGAAGTCTCAGAATATGCTCCGGGCCGCCTTCAGCAGCTGAGATCCGGGCTGCTGCAAGAAAGATCTCTCCCGCTCCGGGGTAGTGGGCAACCAGAGGGAAACATGGCTCGGCGAGAACAATGGCGTAATCGTAAGCCATTTCCTCAAATTCGGTGTGTCCGTTCCGCGCCGCCAAGAGACATAGTACCGCCCGGTGATATGCGGCATACGCTTCCCCGGATGAGAGCACTTCCAGACAATCCTGCTCAAGTCCGTCGAAATCACCCCTGCTGTACCTTTCAAGGAGCTGATATCCTTCCGCGGCCAGTTGCAGTTCATTCTCTATCGAGCTCATTATACTGTTTCTCAGAGGATCACCGCACGGAGTCAGTAAAGAGTCGGTAGAATGTTTCAT
>QNDS01000111.1 GCA_003644925.1 Candidatus Fermentibacterota bacterium | reverse complement strand
CTCCTGCTCTCTTGGAAAACACCTGCACCTTTCAAAGGAAAACACTCAGACCCTGCGGGTCGCTGCAATACTCCACGACATCGGAAAACTGGCGATACCAGCTGCGATTCTCACAAAAAGAGGTCTTCTGACCAGGAAAGAAAGGGAGATCGTGGAGGCTCATCCTGTGGAAGGGGCAAGAATTGTTTCAGGATTATCAGGTTACGAAGAGGTTACGAGAATCATCCGAAGCCATCATGAAAGGCTTGATGGAAATGGATATCCGGATGGCCTGAGCGATGGGGATATCCCATTTATGGCAAGGATCGTTGCTGTAGCGGATACCTTTGACGCAATAACAAGTGACAGATCGTACCATTCAATATCCGGATGGGAATCCGCCCTCGAAGCTATAAAAAAGGAAAAGGGCAGTAAATTCGATTCCCGGATAGTTTCCGCTCTCGAAGCGATTCTCTCGGACGAGACAGCGAGTATGGCATGACAACAAACGAGCAAAGCAGCGGATTAACCCTGTTCACAGGTGCCACTCTGATTCTGCTTATACTCTGGGTACCTGTAGTTCACCTGTCACTTCCGGGGGTCAACGAATACTTCATGCTGTTCTGTATCTGGATAGGACTCATATATACACTATCAATGCAGAGCCGCAGAACGATAGGATATCAGGTTTCACTGTTTCCTGTTTTTCAGGGGTATATGGCTCTGACCGGATACACTGTTCTGCAGGAATTCGGTTTCAGTCTTGCTCTCTTTATTGGAATGTTCATCCATTGCGTAAGAATAGGGGAAACTCACAAAAACTGCTTTGTCCTCTCAACGAGATTCATGCTTCTATCTCTTCTTTCACTACGTATCATGACGTTCATCCTTCAGTACTTCCGCAGTGATATTTTTCAGAGCAATTATCTGACTGCGGCAGCCCTTTCGGGGTCAGCGATATTCGCAGTGTTTCTGAATCATTTCCTGAAGTCCGTAATCGAATTCTCAGAAAGGAAAGGCTTCAAGCAGGCCTTCAGAAATATTGGCAAATCAGCTATCTATCCTGGGCTTTTCATTCTTTTTCTTCTCCCTGCAGCGGTACAGACTAAGGCATCTTCCTCGAATGTATGGGAATGGAATTTAATCGCTGTCCTCACAACTGTGCTGATTATACAAACCGGTCTTTCTTTACTTCTGGACAGAGCAAGATGCTCATACTCCAGGACCAGATTTCTTGAGAACGAGCTGGGCAAGCATTCGGAGATCCTTTCCGGCCTTGACTCTCCTATTGAAGCTCTCAGCATTCTGGCTAATTTTCTGTATCGTGCTGCTGAAACGTTCGCTGTAAGAGTAACCTGGAAGAACATCACCATGACATACCCCACCAGTTATAAAACCTCCGGAAATGCCCCTATATCGCGACAGGGTGAAGAAGGACTTCTTCTTGAAGTCTGGCCTTCGCCAAGAACGAGGCTTGATAATGAACGTATTGAAATATTCGTACTGCAGACCGAGACAGTACTGAAAAACCTTGAACTGAGGATCGGTGTGGTCAAAAGTGCCTGGAAATGTCTTGAAGCAATGGTGTACTCACTTGATATGTCAGACAGCAGGCAGGCTGGCTACAGCAGAATAGTCGCCAATATTGCCAGAGAAATCGGACGGGAAATGGGGATGGCAGTAGATGCGCTTGATGATCTCGAAATGTCCGCAATGCTTCATCTGACGGCTGCAATTCTGGAAAAAGCCGAGGAAGACTGGCACGAAGCCTTCTCTAAATCAGATCCAGTAAGAACCCAGTTCCAGCTCTCCCCTGAAGTAGTCAAGGGAATAAGACATCTGACAGAGAATTATGATGGCTCCGGCAAGCCGGATAAACTCAGTGGTAAATCAATTCCTGTTATATCAAGAATACTCTCCGTAGCGAGCAATTTTGCGGCGAATCTATCCAACCAGTCAGTTGAAGATGCAATTCTCGAACTTAAGAGAAGAACCGGTCTGATATACGATCCTGCTATCGTTGATATACTTGAAAGCATATCTCTGCAGCAGGATGAAATGCTCTCTCCATGGCATGAAAATCACCGGTCTGATCTAATCAAACCGGTGATTAACTATACCTGATCTCAGTATTGGTTACTGACTGTACCTCTCGACCCTGTCGATCTTCTCCTCACAGAGAGAGATTGAATTGTTGGCGGCTGAGACCATACTCTGTGCACTTCCTGCTCTGTATCCGGTCACGGATGAAAGATAAGATATTGCAGTGTTCAGATCACTTATGGCACCCTGCCAGACTGGAATATTATCAGCAATAAGTTCCGATATCCGAGCCTTGGTTGAACCGCTCTGATAATAGAATGCACCCATCATATAGTTTGCTAGCGGATCGTTAGGGTAGGCACTGCTGAGGCGGGAAAATACACTCTGCATTGAACCCCGCTGACCGCTGTCCCGGTACAGGGTGGCAAGAAGTATGTACGCTTCCCGGTTTCCCGTACTGGAGATAAGAGATTCCAGCCGGTTTACAGCACTGGATGTTCTGCCTGCCCAGGCTTCAACCTGGGCGGTATAGAGTATCTTCTGCGAGTTATCCGGATCAGATTCCAGATAAATGACCACATGATCAGCAGCGTGACCGTAATCGCCTACCTTGACATAAGACTGAATAAGGCGCTGTCGTAGAGCGTTCATGGTGCTGTTTACAGCAAGTATCTCCTCCATGTACGGGATTGCCTTTGAGTATTCCTCCGTCTGGTAATAAAGAAGACTGAGCGGGAACTTGATGGACAGATTGTCAGGGTTGCTTGCGAGAGCCGTCTCGAAGCTTGCAACTGCCTGATCGATCTCTCCAAGCGCCTGGTAAGCTTCCGCGAGTCCTAAATAGGCATCCGCATTCTCAGGATCAATATCTACTGCATTCTCAAAATACGTTCTTGCAGTGGCCGGGTCATCGTTGGCAAGGTAGACCTTACCTATACCGGTCAGGGCGGCAGGATTCATTTCATCTTCAGCAAGAATCCCCTCGTAAACCTCAAGAGCCTTATCCACCGAATCAACGTCTGCCTGCAGGTAAACATTCGCAAGCTGGAATCTGGCGTCCAGCAGCGTCGGATCAACGGATAGAGCCTGATTCAGAAACATGATAGCCATAGACCAGTTCTGCATCTGGATACTGAACGTTGCCTGATCCAGAGCCTGCTGGGTTCTGCCGCTGATAAGCTCGGAAAGATCAGCGACCATGCCTGCGGCAAGTTCCTTCACCGGATCTGTGTTCTTTGGGACCAATGCGGGATCCGCATTAATGGTGTTACCGGATGCAGGTATACTTACATTCCAGTAAACTTGAAATTCATCTCCCGAAGGGGAAATATTGCCGTAGAGTATCATCTCTGCTCCGAGAGCAACACCGGCATCAACCACAAAATCGGGCGGCACACCATATTCGAAATCGGATGGATTGAAGCCCAGATCCTCGAATGCATCTTCCAGGTCGCCCTTCGAGATGAAAGAGTATTCGGGGCTATCCTCAAAAATATCCTTCAAAGCATCAAATAGCTTATTGCTTACCCATCGAGCATCAGAACCGCTATAGCCAAAGGGTACTATGCCGATTCTGGTTGCTTCTCCTTCCCCCTGTGCCACTGCGATACCGCAGGCAAGCAGGGTAAGGCATACTGTCGCAAACATTATTCTCATCATTCTATCCTCCATAAAGCAGTTGATGCTGGAAACGCGTTGTTACGAATAGTAAAGTAAAGTAGATGGCAAATATTGCACTATAGCTTATTCGGGGCAAGCACCTGTCCTCATCCATTATGAGTACTTCCATTATCATGTTTCGGGAGTACTTTTCCACTATTCTGTCCTTCCTGTGCGTCCCCGCACTGATGATACACCGGAGGAGGAACAGTGTTCCATAACGAAATCCATGATCTGATCTTCAGGCACTACCCGGAAAGGCGGAATGGACCTGAGGAATACTTTGCCGTAGCCCTTCGATACGATCCTTCTATCCATGATCATTACTACCCCCATGTCATCAAGAGACCTGATCAGCCTGCCTACTCCCTGTTTGAGACGTACAGCTGCAAGGGGCAGGGAATATTGCCCGAAAGAGCTTCCTCCATGCTTTTCGATCATGTCCATTCTGGCTCTGATAAGCGGATGTCCCGGAGAAGCGAAGGGAAGCCTGTCAATGATAACCGCCTGGAGCATGCTTCCAGGTAGATCGACACCCTCCCAGAAGGAGGAAGTACCCAGTATGATCGCCCTGCTGCATTCCCTGAAGTCTCTGAGTATACTGCTTCGGGACATATCCCCCTGCGTGAAGAGTTTTATATTGGAGGGCAGTTCTTTCTCAGCAATACGCTTCACCAGCTTAAGATTCCTGTAACTGGTAAACAGTATGAGTGTCCTTCCCTCAAGTACCTCCGCAAGTCTTCTGCCCCATTGCCATACAGCAAGAGCCAGGTCCTCATGGGAATCATGCGGGGGAAGACTCTCCGGTATCGAAAGAATCGCCTGTGAGGAATAATCGAATGGGCTTCCAAAACTCTTTACACGGGCATCCCATGCCCCGAGCCTGTTACGGAAGAAATCAAATTCATCCGCAATGGTGAGTGTTGCAGATGTAAGAATGGTGGTATCGAACCTTGAATAGACCGTATCCATCAGATCCGGTCCAATATCAAGAGGTACTGCTTTGAGGATCGAATGTTTTTTCCCGATTTCAACGAAGCAGCAGCATTCCTCTCTGCTGAGCTCCATGAACCTCCCTGCCGAAAAAGCAACCGCGGAAGCTGTCTGGGATACCGGCAGCAGTTCCTCAAATTTCCCCGAATCGGCAGTAAGCTGCTTCGCAGTGGCCTGAACATCTTCAAGTGTTTCAAGGTTCTCTACAGGATCCCATACGGACGTCTCCTTTATCCCGTCTGTAAGGTCAGCTATAGCCGCTGAAAGAAGCCTGGACTGCTCAAGAAGAGCAGCCTTTTTCTCCATATCAATCTCACTGAATGCAATCCCGTCGAAAATGGGCAGAAGCATACCTTCACTGATCGAAAGACCCAGACATTCACTGGCCGCGTCCTCGAGGCGATGCCCCTCATCTATAACAAGTACATCCGCTCCGGGAAGCACTTCATCAGCCATCAATCCTGATACGAGCAGGTGATGGTTCAGAATCAGGATATCAGATTTTCGGGCCTGGCTCCTTGCGCTGAAGAAATGACAGGCACCCCTGAAGTGGCAGGAAGAACCTGTGCAATCCATATGATCGGACCTGAAATGCCTCCAGACTGCGGAGGGTATCTCTTCTGCATATGATGATATATCACCATCTTTGGTGGATTCAATCCAATTCTCGAAATCACTCTCCATCCCGAACGACGGACTGCCCGATCTCCATTTCCTCAGGCACAGATAGTTATTCCTTCCCTTCAATACGCTGACCTTAGCATCCGAATTGAGTGCCGAGAGAACAGCTGGAGCATCCTTGTTTGCCAGCTGGTCCTGGAGAGTTATCGTGGCAGTGGACACGAATATTTTCCTGCCTGAGAGTATGGCGGGTATAATGTAGGCAAGGCTCTTGCCAATTCCTGTACCGGCTTCAAAAAGATAAATGCCCCCCGAGTCCATAGCAGAACCGACCGCCCTTGCGAATTGCACCTGTGAGGGTCTTGTTACATATCCGGGTATGCTTTGCGCAAGAGTATCTCCGGTAAAAACAGTCTCAATCATATCTGTAAGGTTCAATTCAAAACCCTCCCAGGAGTGTATCCGACAATGAAACATTGGCATAAGACCCACACAGCTGGCTATAATACTCGCATATTATCGTCAAATACATCCAGTATTCTCCTCAAATCTACGAGCATTCAATCTCAGCCGTGAGAATATTCTGCTCAATGTACATTATCGGACACACTCCTATGCCGGCGTATATCCTTCAGGACAAGCTGTATACTCCCATCGCCTCGGTACGTATTCAAAGAAAGAGTAAACGCAAGATCGACCCTGTCGCTGAACATGGACTGTCTGTTAACCATACCGAAGCCGATGGCGCTGTAAGTTGATGCACCTATCCTGAAATTGCAGCTGAGATGATCCGCATTTTTCCCGACAGCCCACCACCGGACAGGGTAGGCTCCCCTCGCCAGCCAGACCGGTTTTCTGTTTCCCTCGCCAAATGGTTCAAGCATATCCATATACCTGACAAAATCAGCATTGAAATCCTGTTCCTCAAGCTTTCCGTCGATGTACAGAACCGAACCCAGATGCGCATTCCACTCATCCTCTGCAAGAATAGATTCAAGCTCTTTCCTCAGTACGGGTATATTCTCTTTTGGAATCCTGAAACCCGCGGCCATCGGATGCCCTCCGAGACTCTCCATTATGCTGTGTTCAACCTGCAGATCAGTAAGAATTGAAAATATCGGAATCCCCGGAACGCTTCTCGCAGAACCGTAGCCATATTCATTATCTATCGAGATCATGATGGACGGTACGCCGTACCTGGAAACAAGCCTGGACGCAACTATACCTATCACTCCGCGGTGCCAGCCCTCATCAGCCATGACGATGCAGCGAGGGTTATCAAGTTTGTCCGCAAGACGAAAAACATCAGCCTCGATCTGGCGATCCAGTTTTCTGCGAACCCTGTTGTGCTTCTCAACAGTTTTTATCAGTTTTCCAGCCTCCTGATCGCTGCCGGCAAGAAGCAGCTCAACTGCATCGGCTGCATGCCCCACTCTGCCGCATGCGTTGAGCCTGGGTCCTATATAAAATGCAATATCTGTTGAGTTCATTTCCCGGCTATTCAGCGATGCGGATTTGATAAGGGCCGTAATACCGGGCAGGGGGCTTTCACGCAGTTTCGTAAGCCCCTCGAAAACAAGGATCCTGTTGTCTCCTGTTAGTTCCACGACATCTGCTACAGTGCCTATAGCCACGAACTGCAGCAGTCTATGAAGGTATTCCATATCGGAACCAAGCAGGTCGTATACGGCTTTCAGAACCATCCAGGCAACACCGGCACCTGCAAGTTTGGAGTGCAGAGCGTCCGGGTCCAGCACAGGATTGACAATTGCCTCAGCATCGGGCAGTGCATCGCCGGGCTGATGATGATCGGTAATGACAGTATCTATATTCAGATCTTTGAGGATTTTTACATACTCGAGAGCAGTAATTCCGCAATCAACTGTGATGAGCAGGCTTGCGTTCACCTCTGTGCAGGCTTGGATGCCCGATTCACTGAGCCCGTATCCGTCTGCTAACCTGTCCGGAATGAAGTACTCAACAGAGGCTCCCAGTGACTGCAGACCCAGATAGATGATGACCGTGGCAGTTATTCCGTCAGCGTCGAAATCACCATGGATGAGTATTCTCTCTGCGTTCTGCACTGCGCAGACGATACGCTGCGCGGCTTGCATTACTCCTCCCATATTCTTCGGGTGCGTTAAAACATCCATATCCGGATTAAGGTACCTGTGCAGTTTTTCGCCGCTGAAACCCCGCCGTGCAAGAAGGAGAGATATCGATTCTGGAAGATCGAAGGGATTCTCTGTTTCTTTCAGGTTCAGCTCAGGTGCAGGTCTGGCTGCCCATCGTTTCCTCAAGAATCCTCCAAAAATAGTGAGGGTCAGGCTGTAAGCCGGGTTCTGTTCCGCCCTGAGGCGGCAGTGGCCATCCGTCTGGGATGCCGGTTACCCGGCACCTCTAGCGGCCAACCCGGAGGTCAAAGGGAACGGGCAATTCCCCGGCCTCAATGAGACCTTCCTCCCTATTAGGCCTTGCACCGGACAAGGTTTGCCGTGCGAACACTGTTACCAGCGTACCGGTAGGCTCTTACCCCACCTTTTCACCCTTACCCCCGATGAATGCTGCAGTCAATTTCAAGAAGCATGTCTGCTGAAAACCATCAGGGGCGGTTTCGTTTCTGTGGCACGTTCTCTCCGTTGCCGGAACCGGGATTTCTCCGGTGTCCCGCCCTGTGGAGCCCGGACTTTCCTCCCCCCTGAGGGGGCGGCCACTCACCTGACCCTCTTATTGAAATATAGTTATTACACTCCAGCCATGGAGCTGTCATCTTTCCAGACCACAAAACGCCCGCATATCGGGCAGATAAATGTTACTCCCTGGCTGATCTCAACTGCGGCCTGAGGCGGGATATTCGTAAGACACCCTCCACAGGCTCCCTTCTGAATGCCAACGACTACAAGCCCTCTGCCCGCAGCACGGAGCTGTTCATACTTATCCAGAAGCCGTTTGCCAATATCTGAAGATATCTCGTTCCGCTCTGTCATCAGTTCTTCCGTGTTCTCCTTCAGAACCTCTAACTGACCGTCAAGGATATCCTGCCTTTTTTCCGCTCGCTTTGCATTCCGTTCCCATATTTTTCTGGCTTCCAGCAGATCTTTCTCGCCCTGTTCATCTTCGTACATTTTTTCAAGGATCTTGATGTCAAAGTCACTGATCTTCTTTTCTGTGAATTCGATCTGATCCATCATTGCCCTGTACTCTTCATTCGTTTTCATCTGCAGAAGCTTGTTCTTGAACTCGGCAAGCATCTTCTCGGAGGATTCCTTGTTCTCATTGCATTCCCTGCTGGATTCCTTTATTCCCTCCAGTTTTTTCTTTTCTCTCTCATAATCGGTCTTCTGAGACTCAAGCTCTCTCTCATGGATGAGCTTCTCCCGCGGTATTTCATCCATCTCCGCAGTTACCCGATCTATGCGGGAATCAATGTCCTGCATCAGCAATAGCTTCTTAAGATCATCTTTCATTACATCTTACTCCCGTATGTTCCATAAAAAAGAAAAGGGGCACCTGGATAGGTACCCCGATATAGGTTCAAATGTGATGTTGCATCACACTGCATGATAAATACGCAACTTTTCCAGCTCCACTGGGTGGTGGGCGGGACAGGACTTGAACCTGCGACCCCAAACGTGTGAAGCTTGTGCTCTAGCCAACTGAGCTACCCGCCCTTTCAGGTAACAGAAGTCTGGTGGGCCCACCTGGACTCGAACCAGGGACCGACCGGTTATGAGCCGGTGGCTCTAGCCAACTGAGCTATGG
>QNDS01000110.1 GCA_003644925.1 Candidatus Fermentibacterota bacterium | reverse complement strand
GCATGATCTCTCCGCTGCGAATCTCAACGGGCTTCTCGCCGGTGTACAGCGCCCCCCGCTGCGGAAAGTAGATGAACGCTCTCTGGTTCAGATACACGTACACACAGATAACCAGATAAACTATAGCTCCTGCCAAAAAGACTTTCAAAAGCACTCTCCTAAAGGATTCCATTTCTGACCGATCTTCCAGGCATGACTTACCACCTGTCTTTATAGTACTCAGAATATCGGAGGAAGACTGCTGAGGATTCTATCTGCAATCAGGCTGTCTCCAAGTGAATTCAGATGACAGAGGTCCAGAAAAACAGTTTCCTCAGTATTATCAAAAATATCCGTTTCGCAGAAGAAATTGTCGTACCTGCTCTCAAGGATCATTGCCAGTAGCTCACACTCCTGATAAAGAAGCAGGACAAATGAATCTTGAAGATCGTAAATATCCTTCTCTTCTGCTGAAAGAGGTTTGTTACCTGTGAGTATTACTGGCTGCCAGAAAACACGACACTCGAAATCGAATTCCTCACTCAGGGCTTGAAGGATTCTCAGATCACCTTCGTAGATGCCCATTATTTCTTCGGCGAACTCTGCCGGGTCAACGAAATCCTCTCCGTATAGACTACATCTCGAAGGTTCCGGTTGATAAAGAGAAAGCAGCGAATTATCAGTATCAATTCCCAGAATCCTTCTCAGGAAATGAACTGAACTGAGTTCTCCAGCTAGATGAAGAAGCTCGTTTTGAGCTGAAGTGCATTCGCGGGTGAAATGTCTGTTCTCGTAAATATCCGCAATCTCCTGCAAATAGAAATGTACACCCGCGGTGTCTGTCGCAACTGCAGACCATATTTCGTTTGTTCCATCGTAGAATATGACCAGGTCCGGTACGTTTCCTGCCCTGAGCTGCAGCTGCAGCTCGATCAGTTCCTGAGTGTTCACATAACCCTGCTGGGCAAAATTTGTAACACACACCGGTCTGTCAGAGGTTAGTGCCAGATTTCTCTGCATGTGGGCACAAATAGTAACGCTGTCAGAAGTTTGCCAGCCCACCATTGTAGAACCCCCAAAAACGAACACCTGAACGGCTGAGGGATCATCGCTGGAGCCCGGAACAACTCTTAATCCTGTGTGCTGAATAGTCGCATACCCTACGGATGTGGGGCTTGCTCTCCATAATACATATGGCCTGTACATACCGGAATTGAGTCTCAACACTGCTTCATGCGGATCAACTTCCGCTTCCGATGTGAATTTATTCAGAATGAACAGGCCTGTAGTTCCCGCAACAAGAAAACAGATCCTGACCAATTTAAGGGTGGCCGGAGAAAGGTTATTGTTATCCATACATCATCTTCCTGTGTTGAACAGCTTCTTCTTCATGGTTACAGAGCCTGTTCTCTCTATGTCATCCTGATAACATTCTCATCCCTGTATCCTGCATCAGATCAGGGGATTATGCAAAGTTACCCACGGTAAAAGTCGATCCAGCCTATCCTCAGCATCATTATCCCTTCTTCAACAGGCAGCGAAACAGATCCATCCTCCCGGAGATCGATCATCGAGTGATCGATTATCCACAGATCCATATCTCTCCCTCCGGTGAATTCGAGGATTAACGATTCGCAGAAGCTATAGGAATGGAGTGAGTCGTACATCAATGTAATTCTGATACTGTCACCCTTGACAGGCTCTTCGAAGTCCAGGGAAATCGATCCTATCCCCATGCCACATTCGATGTAAACCTCAAGTATGCCGTCTTCATTCTGGAACACACTCATGGAATCGACGCGATCCGCGGAGGTAATTTCCCATGAAAGTGATGAGGCGCAGCTGATGATGAGCATCAGGATTACAACCATCTGCTTATTCAACTTTTCTCCCCTCTGCACTGAAAACAATGAATCATTTCCGGTTCAGACTTGTTAAGACTCTCAAATGCTGTTGCGACCAAAAGGAGAAGTCTCAGCAGGATTTACCTAATATGCAGCAGAGGCGCGCGCCAGCCCAGAAGTCCGCCTGCCGGAAAACAGCACAACAGAAAACCGCCCGGAGCCTGGCTCCGGGCGGTATTGACCCCTGAGTTTCTCAGGTTTCTATGTTATTTCACCATCAGCATTCTGTGAGTCTGGCTGATCCCGTCGGCGTTGAGGCGGCAGAAGTATACGCCGGGGGTGAAGCTCTGAGCATTCCACTCTACTGAATGTGTTCCCGCATCGAAGCTCTGATTGTCGGCGATTGTGCTGACAAGCTGTCCGGCTACATTGTAGACGGAGATCGAAACAGGACTGCTCTGAGCAAGACTGAAACTGATGTTGGTTGTGGCATTGAAGGGGTTGGGGGAGTTGTGGATCGTGCTGAGTCCCGCTGATGTTCCCTCGATACCGGTGTTTCCGAACCAGTCCCACATGAGCCTGTAGTTGTTGTCCCAGTTGGTATACAGAATACCGGAGTTTCCGCCTCCGTTCCAACCGGCTGCTGAGGGCCAGAATCCTGTGGTTGCGAATTCGTTGATAGCAACAGGAGTGGTGAAACCCTCAGGATCAGCAGAGGTTGTCCAGGTAAACATTACGTCATCACCCGGATCCGCGTTGTAGGAAACCGTAAGAGCGCCAGTAGCTTTCCTCGCGCGGATGCTTCCGAAGTTCTCATCGTCTCCTGCACCTGCGAATACGGTGCCGTAGGTCCAGCTGGCGCCGCTGTCGGTACTGTAGTAGTAACCGAAGGTATCGCCAGTTCCGAACTGGTACGTGACCGTTATCCAGCCGGTCTGGGTGCCGCCGTGGCTGAAGGCTATATCGGTATCGGCAAGGGGGGATCCGGCGTTACTTACCTGGGCTGAGGCGGCGAAGGTGGCACCGTAATCCGTACTTCTTCTGATGCGAACCTGAGGCGATGCTACTGCTCTTTCATCAAGCAGCGCGACAGCGATCGTTCCGCCTGCGCCTGCGGCGACTGCGGGGTAAGGAGTGATCTGATTAGTGACACGGATGACCTGGTCATCGACCCAGCCGCCGCCGCCAAGGCTGTTCCTGGCAAGACGGACATCCGTTGTTCCGGTGGGTACATACGTGGCGTAAGCCCAGGCACCCGTACCTACATCTCCGTCCATGTCGGCAAACTCAACATTAGTAGCAACCTGCTCAAAGGTGGCTGAGCCGCCGGCCGTGGTGAATCTTCTGATCCAGAGCTGATCGCCGCCGCTCTCGCTCCAGATACCCATAATTACGACCCAGCTGTTTCCGCCGGCATCTTTGATTACACGGACTTTGGGATTGTAGATATGGTTGTCAGAGTTGGTTGCAACACCGAAGAAACTCCAGGTTGCGCCGCCATCCTGTGAACGGTAGCATACAAGACTGTCAAGTGTCATGTGATCGGTATCGAAAACAGCGTAAATGTCGCCGGTATCCTCATCGATATCGAAATCCTGACCTGCGCCAACTGCGCCCGCATAGACTTCAATATCGTCGGACCAGTCTACGAATGGTCTGCCAGAGGAACCTTCATCTTCAAAAGAGAGGGCTCTGTCTATCGGTGTGGAGTACTCGTAAGCAGAAGTGGGGTCATTGATGTCCGCAAGAGTTGATACATCAAGCACCTCAGGTAACGGAGCATACCCCAGATTATCAGGATTATCAAGAGACATCCCGCCGTCTGTTGAGGGAACTCCGATCTCGATGCCGAAATCTTCGGTTGAGCCATCGTATACAGTCGCGAAAAGCAGACTGACGGATAGCAGGCTTATTACTAAGAACTTCATTTTTCCTCCCTGGTGTTTTCCCGGCTTACTCAAGGCCGGGATTCTATTGTCATTTACCGTCGATAAGGGTTCCGGATTTCTTTTTACTCTTTCCTTCCTTTCCATCTGACGTGTTTGCTGCATCCTCAAAGCGAAAGCCGCAGATGTAACAGTATTTTGCAAATACGACTCTGATATTCGCTTTGCACTCGGGGCATTTCGAGATCAATGCAATCCCGCAGTAAGGACAGGTTACATCTTCACCTATCCCCAGGTAATTGCAGCACGGACATATCTTCTTTTTAATTCTGTTCATGGAAAGGAGTATAAATGACAGCGTTAAAAAAGTGTTAAAAAATGATAAAGGGGGTTCGCTCAATCAGTTCGATGAAGCAATTCTGTCGAAAAGTTTGGCCGTTTCAGGTTCAGGCTCTGTATCGAATTCCACTTTAAGACATTTGCAGAGACGCTCGAACTGCCGAATCGCGCCCGTTCTGTCTCCCAGATTGTGAAGGCCATGCATAATGATCCTGCATGCCTGTTCGTTGCATGCATCAAGGAGCAGAAGCCTCTTAGCAAGAAGTATGGATTCATGCCATTCGACCCGATCAATGCATCTAATGGCCAGCCAGAACAGCAGCTCTCTCATCGTGTTCTTCAGCTCATCCTGTTTGTCAGCTACAGGCAGACTGTAGAATTCAGGGAGGAAGTAACCCTTGTATAGATTGACTGCTCTGCGTGCCCTGTCCTCCGCCGGATGAAATTTTCCGGATTGCTTGAAGGTCTGCCACTCTTTGCCAAGCGATTCAAACGTCCATAGATCCGACCAGACGAACTCTCTGTCAAGCGAAAGAAAAGAACCTTCCTGACGGATAGCCTGGCAGCCCATGACTTTATTTAGATTGGAAAGCGCAACCCGCATATTGAGAAGCGACTTCTTCTTGGTCGTCTCCGGCCAGAGATGGGAAGCCAGTATCTCTCTGGTCGTACCGCGAGAGCCGGACTGTACAAGGATAAGCGCCAGCAGCTCCTGTGATTTTCTGGTTTTCCATTCCCTGTTTGCCACCACATCCGCATCACCGGGTCTCTTGACAGCAAGGCCGCCGAATGTGGAAACTTCTATTTTATCAACACTTATACCATCCATCAATTCGCTTATCAGCTCAGCGGCATCATTGAACCCGTCCTTTTTCTTCACAACCGGGTTCAGGCGTGCGATTTCTGCGGTTGCCTGCATGACTGAAAGAATTTCCAGTCCTTCTTTGAATATGGTCTCTCCCGCGGGTCCCCCCATGGCGAGCCCGAAGTCGATCAGTATTTCGCTCATGTACGGCATTTCTCCTTTTGCAAGCAGCTTCTCCCTGGAGTTTTCCAGCATGCGCAGCGCTTCAGATTGTTTATCCCTGCGCAGCAGAACCAGGGCCTTCAGGCCAAGAGCGATACCGTATCGCATCTCCGAATGCAGTTCTTTTGTCTGTTTCAATACCAGATCAATAGATTCCTCTGCAAGATCAAGTTCGTTCTTCTTCAAATGGATATGACATTCCATGGTCCGAATATCGTGTAGCATCTGTTTGGATATTCTATCCCCGGGTATCCCTTTGATAATCGACTCGGTCTTTTCGATATCATCCATTTTCAGGAGTGTTTTCGCTTTGTTGATCTGAGCATTCAGCTTCAACCTCGGATTATTGATGCTGGCGGATATTTCCATTGCCCTGTCGAAGTATATGAGTGACTTCTCATAGTCACCCTTGTACCGGAAGTACGATCCAATGTAGAGATGGTTGATTCCTATCAATGGTTCCAGACGAAGCATCTCTGCTTCTTTGATCGAATCATTGAATCTTCTGAATGCAGAATCAAGTTCACCCATTGCCATTTCAATCAGACCCAGATTGGAGCTGGAATCTCCGACATGCTGAAGCAGATGCTCCGTTTCCACTATCTTCCGTGCCCGGGTAAGGTATTCATGCGCCTTATTTACGTCTCCCTTTAAATACGAGACTAACCCGAGGTTGGTAAACACCTTGTACAGCGCTTCGGGAGCTCTGCTCTGGGGTATCTCCGCAGCAAGTTTCAGAGCCTCACGTTCCGATTCCTCCAGCAGTTCTTTCCTTCTCTGAAGAAGGCAGTGCTCAACAACAAATGTCCAGTAGAATGGACCATGCGTCTTCAGAAGAGACAAACCTTTTTCAAAGAACTCTTCCGCTTTCTCAATGTCCTGCGTTATCAAAGCTGTATGAACGAGTATCCGGCAGGTAAGCGCCGCTTCTTTGTTAAGGTCATTCTCTATAAGCCCCCCGACAAGAAGCTCTGATTCCTCAAGTGACAGACAATCCCTGCCCATCTTCCAGGAGAGGTAGTTGAACTCAGCCCTTATCTTCAGCCTCTTCTTATCCTCCAGGGGAATCTTATCGGCGATATCCGCTGCGATTCTCAGGTATTCCCATGCAATGGGGTACTGGTAGCTGCTCAGCATCAGAGCCATTGCAACTTTGTACAGGTGGGAGGCAAGTTCTTCCGTTTCTTCCGATGGAAGCAGATCCTTGGTCATGTGGAAGATTATTTCCTCTTCGCTTCTATTGCAATCCCTTAGAATACATGCGAGTTTTCGATGCAGTTCCCGCCGAAGGCTTACAGGAATCCTCCGGTAGTGTAATGTGCGAATAAGCGGATGGGAAAACTGCTGCATATCATCAGGTTCAGTGATCATGCCCGATGCTATCAGGATGCTGTTCGATCTCAAGAATTGCTCCCCGGGCATCGTATCGAATAATTTCCGGAGCAATTCGGGGCTGAACCGCTCTCCTATTACAGCAGCTCCCTGCAGCATATTCATTTCATCCGCCGCTAAACTTCCCAGGCGGTAATGTATTACACTGTCAACTGTTTCGGTTATGGTGAAATCTTCATAATCGTCCTCTGCCTGCCATCCGTTACCGTCATTGCCCTCATGGATTATGTTCTGGCGGATAAGAGCTTTAAGGATTTCCTCAATGAACAGAGGGTTGCCTTTAGTTATAGAAAAAAGCCAATTGGAAAAATGATTGGAAAGGTTGGATTCGAACTTCCAGTGCAAATATTTGTCTGTCTCTATATGCGAGAAGTTTGTAAGGCTGATATTGATTACCAGGCGCTCCGTATTGAACTCATCTATTACTTCTGACAATACAGGATTATCTATTTCCTGACGCACTGTTCCAACGATCAGAATTGACTGATCAGTTATCCTCTTAACAAGATAATTCAGCAGCTGAACGGATTCCCCGCTCATCCACTGTATGTCATCGAGGATCAGAACCAGTGGTTTGGATTTGGACAGGTCCTCAAAAAGCCGCTGGAATGAATACAGGAACGAGGTGTTGTCAATCGGGTGTTCCAGGTCCGGCAGGTCGATCGGATAGTGGTTCTGAAGATCAGGTATGAGATGAGCAAAGTGCGGAGCTATCTCCAGAGCGAGGTGTTTCAGGAGCCATGACTTGCTATGCTCCAGGTCGCAAAGATAGTACTTGATCATCTGGGTGAAGGGCAGGAAAGGTTTTACATCGTCTTTTATTACTTTGCCATGCAGAGTGTGAAGATCACGCTCTTTGATCCCGCTGATAAACTGGTTGAGAAGCCATGTCTTTCCCACGCCGATCTCACCCTTGATCAGGACAAAACCGCCATTGTAATTAATGGCTTCATCCAGCTGCTGATTCAGCCATTCAAGTTCCTGCCGCCTGCCGGCAAACGAAGTTAAACGATCCAAGTAATATCCTTACGGTTTGGGTATGACATTTCGGTCAATATCCAACAATAAATGCCAAATGTCCATGGATTCATAAGATCAGCCCAGAAGACATCCTGCAAGCAGGAACGCCCCGAAACACACCATAAGAACACCGCCGGTAATCGTATTACTTCCGGAAGTTCCCGGGGATAGAATCTCAATTGCAGGATTACATTCTCAGTTAGCCAGGCTTGGGTCCAGTTCCATCGCCCTTGCGTAATCAGCCTCGGCCTTCGCGGTGTCACCCATATAATCGTAAACCTGGCTTCGCAGCAGGTATACCTCGGCATACTCGGGATAGAGTTCCAAAGCTCGTTCAAAATCAGACAACGCCGGATCGAAATTATCAAGCATACTGTAGCAATACCCTCTCCAGCGAAGTGCATCAGCATCCTCCGGCTCAAGCTCCAGAACTCTTGAATAGTCGGATATTGCCTCCTCATAATCCTCAATAGAGCCCGAACAGGAACCTCGCCAGTACAGTGCGTCCGCATCATCGGGACTAAGCTCGATAACTAGAGAAAAGTCAGATATTGCCCGTGTATAAGCATCGGTAGAATAGTAACAGCGACCCCTCATGTATAATGCGTCAGCATCATCGGGATAGAGTTCGATAACACTTGAGAAGTCCGATATCGCGGCATCATAGTTTTCCATGTAAAAATACGAGTGACCCCTCCAGTACAGGGCATGATCATCATCGGGATAATACTCGATAACCTCTGACATATCAGCAATTGCCTCATCGTAGTTACCTATGCTGAAATAAGCGAAACCCCTCCAGTAGAATGCATCGCTATCATCAGGATCGATCCCGATAACTCCTGATAAGTCCGATATCGCCTCCTCATAATACTCCAGAGATAAGTAATTGCGGCCTCTCCAGTAGAACGCATCCGCATCACCTGGAAGGAGCTCGATAACTCTCGAAAAGTCCGATATCGCCTCTTCATATTTCATCAGCTTACCGAGAGTGTAACCTCTCCAGAAGAATCCGTGAGCATCGGCAGGATTAGCCTCAATAAATACTGATAAGTCAGCAGCCGCCTGTTCATAATCCTCAAGTGACTCATAACTGAGACCTCTCCAGTAGTATGCGTCATATACAACAGGGCTGATCTCAAGAAATATCGATAAATCTGAAACAGCCTGCTCATAATCCCCATTGTCATAAAAACTGGATCCCCTCCAGTAATAGGCATCATAATACTCAGGGTTCAACTCAATCATTCCTGACAGATCAGTAATCGATTGATCATAATTCCCTAGATAATAGTAACAGACACCTCTTTCAAATATTGCGTCAGCATACTCAGGATCAAGTTCAATAGCTCTTGAATAATCGGAAATCGCCTGATCATAGTTCTCAGCAGTATAGTAACAGTAACCCCTTGCGTAGAAAGCTTCGGGGTCCTCGGTATTAAGCTCAATAGCCTCGTTGAAATACTCAATAGCGGAGCTGAAATTGCTTTCATACATCTGAATGATCCCAAGCTCAACAAGCTCCTCAACGCCGGGATCATCAGCAAATGCCGAGAACGGGAGCAGGAACACTACTCCCAGAATAATTAGCCCAATACATTTACTGTTTTTCATCTACCCCTCCTGTTAATAGTTCTGATACAACCTTTCAAGCAGATCAAGAAGTTTATCTCCGTACAGCCTGTCAGCTGCCCACGTCCCCGCCAGACCCAGAATATCAGGTGATTTTCCTCTGGG
>QNDS01000109.1 GCA_003644925.1 Candidatus Fermentibacterota bacterium | reverse complement strand
TCCGTACTATCAGATTCCTGCCGACCCTAAGCCGAACCCAGGGAAACCTGTGTGATCTCTGAAGATATCTTCCGAGGATTCTTTTGATAGTCACAATCATACTCCCGCTGCTTGCTTTTCAGATCGGTTCTGATCTGAGTTTCCGGTTGCTCAAACATAAACAAAAGGGGCCGAACCTAACATCTTAATATTATCGGGGTCGTATCTTGAATTTTGGCATTTCATTTGTTAAGACATTCACGAATGCCAAAATTCAAGATACGACCCCGATAACGCGATAACGCTAAATCAAATGTAAGGTCCGGCCCCAGGCTCATACACTTGACATTGTTGTTTGATTCCGATCATTATTACTATGAAGATATTTAATTAATTACTCGAAAGGGGGCAGTGATGAAAACTCTTCTAGTGGTTATGCTGATAACTCTCCCCATTTACGCTAACGTGGAAATAGTTCCCTGTGGTAATACTGATACCCTTTTTGTCAGCTGGATCAATGCTTCAGGTGATGCCTGTCTTGCCAGATACTCCGGAAGTTCGATTGAAGACCAGACTATCTTCACCGACAGGATCATGGCTTCCGTGGGGTTATTCGATGACGGGGGAGGCTCGTATCATGTTCTGTTTGTAACATCTGAGGAAGATGCCTTATACGATTCACTGTATACCATTCATTCCGATACTCTGACAGTGCAGGACGTTGTTGCGATTGAGCGAGGGCACGAGACATCTCAGTATGGCCTGCTGAAGTATCCAGATGAGAGATGGGATGGTTTTCTAACTGGATTTCAGTATACAATATGCAGTAGCGCAACATTAACTTACTGGTTCACAACCGAATTCGATGTTGACGCTGGTGGTTCTATTAGTCTGGGAACCACCCTTTTCAAGGACGATCCCTGGGCTCTTCAGATGATGGATGACTCCTTCATAAACCGACTGGTCGGGCCTGTCGTAAATCAGGATGGCTGGCCCGTATTCGCCACTGATACGCGCTATCCCGGTTCCGGATCAATCCCAGGCAATGTATGCCTGACATCCTTCACCCACAATCCCCCGTCTGACTCTCTTTATCTCCTTTCGGATGTTTACCATTCAGCCGTTTCCACCTTACCATACTATCCCCGTATGATGGCATTCGGAAGCTGTCTGCAGAAAGGGCTCCTGATGTGGGCGGACGGATATGGTGTTGTGATGTACTCCGCCTTTGATTGCATTGATCCTGTTCCTCTGTCAACTCAGACTTACCAATGGAGTGAGCCTTCAAGACCTTCGCCCTGCGCTATGTCGGGCAATCCCGGTGATGAAGGGCTTCTTCTGGCCTGGTATTATGCTGGCGAGATCAGGTGCAGGCACTACCATAGTGAATGGAATGGGTTCGATCATATCGTCCAGACCGGGGTGAGTTCCGTTTCGGAAGGGAATATCTCTGTCTGCAGTGTTGAAGACGGATACTGGGTAGCCTGGCTTGCAGGCGGAGCGACAGAACCTGAGCTGGCCTTCGTGTCACGGGATGTGGTCACCGGTATTGAAAGCGGGGAGGGATTTCATGCCGATAATCTCTCGATGGTGCTTTCTCCAAATCCCTGTCCTGGAAGTCTCAGTATCTCCCTGGTCGGGATATCGGGAGAAGCTGTATCAGATATTCTGATCTATAGTACGGATGGCAGGTTAATCAGAGCTTTGACTTTTCAGGCGTGTAATGCACCGATCATCTGGGACGGCTGTGATCTATCCGGGGATGAAGCTCCGTCCGGGACGTACCTGGTCCGCAGTATTGTTGGAAACAGGTCAGCTTCAGCGAGGTTTGTGAAACTCTAATAATGCTGGAGGCCTGACCCCTTTTGCTAAGATTGTTAAGATTTGGTGCCTGACCCCAATTGTTTATCCCAGAATTTGTTCGCCTCCTTTATGTACATGGCAGCGCTGATAAGCGGCTTCTCGAGCTTCACCGCAGTCTTCGCTGAGATGATTCCATCTTTCGCTACTTCCTCGCCTGCCTTTCGAAGGAATTTCCTGTATCTTGCGATAACTGGCTTGAGGATGAGAACCTGGTTTTTGAGAAGTTCTCCACAGTCCAGATAGATCTCTGCAGTTACCATAGAGTGGAAGTTTCTGGCCATCCTTCGGAAGTGGAGCTTCAGAACCTGGAAATGCTGCCTGCCCGGCATACCGCAATTCGAGATGACGGCGATATACGGGTAGCTGCCCAAACGCTTCACATGTCTCCACTCTCCGCTGCTGTCCGACTCGAAGTGCGGGTCCATGAGCGGTATCAGGCGGTCCATGAAGTCCTTCATTATGCCGGTGACATCGTCGACGTAGAGGGGAGTGGCAAGAATGATAAGGTCGGATTTCATGACCTTCTCCAGGAGATCCTTCATGTCATCATTGATAACACACTTCCCGGGAGTAGCTGTCCAGCACTTGAAACATCCCATACAGTGGCCTATCTTCTTCTCCGAAAGAAAGATCTGTTCTGCCTGGGATCCTTCAGATGCTGCCCCCTCCAGAAATTCGCTGACCATGATTCCCGTGTTGCTGCCCTTTCCCCTCGGGCTTCCGTTGAATGCCGTAATTCTCATTTTGTATCCTCCGGGTGAGTTATTCGCTTTCAGATCAATCTTGACAGTGCTAAGATAGAGGATTATCTTAGCAGCGTCAAGATTGGAGGAGATATGGACAGGACCGACAGTTATCACCACGGCGCTCTCAGGAGCGCTCTTATAAAAACCGGTCTGGAACTCATCTCGGAGAAGGGGATTTCAGGCTTTACACTGAGAGAGGTTGCGAAACGCACCGGAGTCTCCACGGCAGCCCCGTATTACCACTTCAAGGATAAGGCGGAGCTGCTGCAGGCTATGTCACTGGAAGGGTGGCGTATGCTGGGCGAGCGGTTCGGGGTTGCTTCGAGCGCAGCGGAAACTGCTTCAGCACGATTAAGGGTTATTGGTGAGGCATACATACGCTTCGCCATCGAGTACACCCCCTACTTCAGGGTTATGAGCAGACCGGATCTGTTCTGTTCGCAGGCGTGTGACAATCTGCAGGAAGTGACCGGTCTTACGGTCTTCGAGATGCTCAGATCCACTGTTGCAGGATGCTTTCCAGGGAAGAAGAAAGATGATCCTGACCTGCAGGAGATGGTTCTGCACGCATGGGTGATGGTCCATGGGTTCTCTACACTCTGGATCGATGGTTCCATACGTGGGACATCACTTGGAGAACTCGGCATTGAAGAGCTGATAAGTATGCTATTCAGGTCCGGTCCGTGCATGACACAGACCTGAAGGAAAGGCGCTGATGCAATGAACATCTATTACTTTACAGGAACGGGAAACTCCATTGCGATATGCAGAGAGCTCCGGAAGCATTTCGAGGATGCGGAGTTAAGATCCATCGCGAGTTTTGCAGGTCGCACCGAGATCGGGGACGAGAGCGATGTCGTCGGTTTCGTGGTTCCTACATACTATATGGACATTCCCGAGATAGTCGGGGATTTCGTCAGCAGGCTGCGATTAAGGCCGGATGCCTATATTTTTGCCGCTATTCATTACGGTCTTACATATGGGCGGGCTTTCCATTCACTGAACAGGATCCTTGAGGCAGGAGGGATGAAGCTCAGCCTTGGATGGGGCATCACAGTTCCGGATAACAGCATAGTTTTCAAGACAGCGTTAGCCAAACAACCGGCCATGCACCTGGGAATGACAGAAACTGTTTCTGAGTTTGCTGCGGCGGTTTCGGACAGAAGGTCGGTCCCGCTGCCCGGCAGGAATTCAGCGATACAGGGGCTCAACAGCAGGATGGGTGCGTTCATGTTCCGAAAGGTTATCGGGGTTGATCGCAAGCGGGTCACAGATGCCTGCACCCATTGCGGTCTATGCAGTGAAGTCTGTCCGGTAAACAACGTTACGGTCAGTGAGGATAGCGTGGTCTTCGGTGATAATTGCGCGGAGTGCTTCGCGTGTATTCACTGGTGTCCTCAGAGGGCTGTGAGATTCGGTTTCCTGAAGCTCACTGATAAATCGCAGTATACAAATCCTGTGGTTTCCGCTGCAGATGTTATCTCACAGAAGGATGCACTTTCCGGTATCCACGGAACTTCCTGATTCCAGCCTCAGGAAATACACTCCCGGGGTCAGTTCATCAGTTTCCAGCACCGCCGCATGGTTTCCAGCAGGCATGGGTTCGCTGATGAGCCTGCATGCAAGCCTTCCGTCAATACTGTAAAGAGACA
This sequence comes from Candidatus Fermentibacterota bacterium, assembly GCA_003644925.1. GTDB lineage: Bacteria > Fermentibacterota > Fermentibacteria > Fermentibacterales > JCC-6 > Aegiribacteria. Next base: position 5,084 of record QNDS01000109.1, on the reverse strand, counting down.
GGCTTACAGGCCCTTCAGTGATAATGGAAAAGCCTATAGAAGTGTTTGAGGTCATGGGGTTAGGGTAGTTGTCAAATATTCCAAAACTGATTCCTCCGGGGGATCCCTCTATGCCTGTTATGGTCCAGTTGATACTGGCAGTATCCGCTGAGGATACTCCAAACTCGTTTCCAATCGTAACAACCTCAATGGTGGTACTTGTTTCGGGTGTTTCCCGGATAATTTCAGGTACGAAACAGGCATTATTGGGCGTGGACCAGAGCCATGTACGGGAATCGTCAGCATTAATCCTGTAGACATTGTACATGTAGGCGAAGTTCGATGAATGATCCCATCTGAGCCTGATCGTTCCGTGATTATCATCGATCTGTTGAAAATCCTCCACATAGAAGTTCGTTGGCGGGGCAGGGGTGTTCTGTACTCCGTTGATGATGCCCAGCTGTCCTACCTTTATTTCGTAGCCTGTTACTGTTGATGCAGCGTCGAATTTGAGTGCTATTACCGAAAGCGGTCTGCCGGAGTATGCTGACAGGTCAGTTGTTACCGTATTCCAGCCTTCCGTTGTACTGTTGCCCATTTCGAAATATTCGAACGTTTCCGGATCCTCAAAAGCCAGACCCACTTCAAGGTTCGATGGTGTGCCGCTGCTGCCCGTGCTGTACGCTGCTATCAGGTTATCTCCAGATGAAAGTGTTACGTCCGTCTTGTAGAGGTACAGAATGGTTGGGGTTCCAGGGTACAGATCCCCCGAAACTTTCAGGCATGTACCACCCCAGTAAGCGTCATTCCAGTCGAGTTCGGGGTAGAGGGCTGTTCCGCTGCAGTCAGTTACCCATCGCCAGGTCGGGAGAATATCCTGGAGGCTTCTGTTGTTCCAGTCTGTACTTCCCATCTCTGAACCGCTTACCGAGAAGAAGTGCCCCTGACCTGTATTGAAATTTGTAACGAACGGTATTCCGGTAATGGGAGTGGTAGCAGGAACGTAATGAGCCATACCCTTCCATGGGTGTGTTGTCGTGGTGTTGGATGGGTCTCTGTTTGCTCCAATCCAGAACCTGTTGGCCTTTGTATAGAAGTCCTGGTGGCTGGAAGAATTGGAGTAACACCAGTTAGGGCAGTAAAATCCGAGTGATGTCACGTGAGGGCTGGCCTCCGGGAATACTCCTTCCCAGTTCACACCGGTTGAGTAACCGTTAGCCTGTACATCGACTCCAGCATTCAGATCGTACGGACTCCTACCAAGACCTGCGGCATAAACTGCTGAAGATGCAAGCCCACCAGTCGACCACCAGAAATTCAGGAACATCTCGTTCGAGATGGTCCCACCATCTTCGAAGAACATATCGTTATTAGAATTCAGGGCGTTCTGCCAGGAGATGGAGCCGGATTCCACCATTGCATCGTACCACATGATATTAATATCGGAGTTCACCTGTATGTACTCCATCAAATCGCGCATGTCCTGGGCAAGACTGGCGGATCCTCCTGCGGTCTCCTGGTTAATGAACCATCCGTCAAAACCGTAGTATTCAGCCACTTCAATCAGTTTATCCGCAACGGGGAAAACCCCACCGCTGTTCTGAACGAAATCCTCCACCCATTGTATCTGACCTCCGTAGACAATCGGGGGGAAAAAGACGGTTCCGTAGACTGGAACGCCATTCTTGTGACCGGCATCGATAACATCTGCGCTTGGAGAAAGGATGATTCCCTCTCCGGCAGACCCGCCCCACAGGACAAGCCTGTCGGTATACTGCCAGTAGTTGAATGCGTACACGTCGAAGACGGCAGCGCCCTGCGATGGATTACCGCTGGTGGAGGGGTACATTATTGAAAGGGCTGCTATTCTTCCCTCATCCGGTCTTGCGTGAATGTTAGCCTGTGTATCACCAAGGGATCTGGTAGCAAGTTCGAGCGAACCTCTGTTGTAAGGTGAATCAGCATCTCCGGCGGGAGTCCAGGAAAGGAGTTCATTCGGGAACCAGTAGGATGAGAAGGGCTGACCCGGTACCTGTGCTGAAGCATCACCATGCGCCAGCATAATGATTAGCAGCGCAAGTGGAACACATTTTAAAGCTATTTTCATGATTGGTTATCCTTTTTTTTCAGTACTCATTATTTAACTGAAATCAAAGATACATCCCGCTTAATGAAATTGCCAGCTGCAATGACCTGGATTAATGAATCAAGAGACACTACCCTACAAAGGGAATTGATGAAGCTCACGAAACCTGTATCGGGAACATCATCCTTCCAGAGACTCAATTTGATAGAGCACGTATCTTCGGAGCCGGTTTTGTGGATTCGAATCCGGTTCGGGGTGCTAGTTACTCCACAAACAGTAGGACACTCATCAATATCCGGAATATTTTAAATCTTAGACTTCTATTGACTTACATACAGATGATAATTATTCATACAATAACATCAATTAACATCGTGGATCCGGTAGAAAGCTACTTGACATTCTTCATTTTACATTATCCACCTGCTACCAATTGTTTTTTTCCGAATCCGCGGGTTTGGAAGATAGACCGAATGAGAGCAGCTTTTCTATTTACTATCATACTATCGAGCTTAGCTGCTGCTGAATGGCATATTCAAACTGTTGATTCGCCAGGTTATGTGGGTGGACAGACTTCGCTTGCTCTGGACGCAGAAGATCATCCGCATATCTCATACTATGATTACGCTTATAGCGCACTGAAATACGCATACTGGAATGGATCATACTGGGAGACGGAAATAGTAGATAATGATGGTTGGAACGGATGGCTTTCAACCTCTCTGGCTTTGGATTCAAACGGGTATCCACATATCTCTTATCAGGATAACTCATATCAAGTTGAAGATCTGAAGTATACCAGTTGGAGTGGCTCCTCATGGGTAGTTACTACTGTTGACTCAATTGGTGATGCTGGAATGTATTCTTCTCTTATACTTGATGCATTTGATAACCCGCATATAGCATACACCGGATACGATGGATTGAGATACGCCTCCAGAAGTGATACAGGGATATGGGTGTTAGAGACTATTGATTATACAGGTGGCATGTACCCATCTCTGGCATTTGATTCATCTGAATATCCGCATATTGCCTACTATCATTATGCAGCTGATTATCTGAAGTACGCCTACTGGACCGGTTCATCCTGGGTGATCGAGACTATAGACCACGGTTGGTTTCATCTCTCTCTAGCTTTAGATTCCTCGGATATTCCGCATATTGCCTACTACATTTGGGGCACTGATTATGATTTAAAGTATGCCAATCGGAACAACTCAGTCTGGGAGATAGAGACCGTGGACTCGGTAGGTGCCGTAGGTGCGGAACCTTCTCTGACGATGGACACATCAAACAATCCACATATTTCATACCTGGATTTTACAAACAATTCACTTAAGTACGCCTACTGGACCGGTTCATCCTGGAATATAGAAACTGTGGATTCAGAGAGTTCGAGTTTTGAAGGTGTCGGATATGGTTCGTCTATCGCGCTGGATTCAACTGGTAATCCACATATTTCGTACAGTGACGGTAAGAACTACGGACATAACTCATTGAAGTATGCCTATTATGTTCCGTTGGGAATCGGGGAGGATCCGGACGTATCAGATCCCTTCCTGGTGATTTCGCCAAATCCATCAAATAGTGCACTAAATTTCATATTCTTAGTCTCTGAAACAGGTTTGGTTGATCTGATGGTATTCGATCTTTCCGGCAGGTTGGTTCGAGAGTTCAGTGCAGATGAATACTCGCCTGGATTTCATAACCTTCAACTTACGGATCTTGCTCCCGGAATCTACTTCTGCAAGATGACAGTTGGTGATTTCACAGCAACACAGCGCTTTGCAGTGATAGAATAGCTTCAAGAGTTCTGAAAGCATCCACTACGGGGAACCAAAGTTCTATGAGTATCCACTACGGGGTATGATAACAATAGCAGTAATCATGTCTCTATTGGGTGACTTATTCAATAACTACAAATCTCTGCGTTTCAGTGAACTTACCCGCTGTCATCCTGATCAAATATACTCCGTTGATCAGGTCGTTCAATGTTATTTCATGAACTCCTGCTGTGTACTCGCGGTTAGTAGAAATAACCAAACGCCCAGTCAGTTCGTAGACGGTCAGATCAATCTGTGAATCTTCAGGTATAGAGAAAAACAGCATGGTTCTAGCATGAGCAGGATTGGGTATTGCACCGTAAAGTACAAAGGATTCTATACCGGGTTCACCTTCAATGCCAACGTGATTCCAGGTTACCCCCACATCGTGAAGCACTGGTGTTGACAGTGAATCGGTGGTATTCAGAATTACTTTATACTGAAAATACTGGTGGTTATCGTTCAAATATCCGGATAAGCTGCATGGAGTAGTTAGAGTATCCGACCATTCTCCCATGTTGCTAAAATCATCGGATGCCCTCACAAGAAAAGATATACATGTCCCGGGTGGTTCAGTTGAATTCCAGTTAATAGAGTCCCAGTCGACGCTTACATCTTGAACATCCAGCACACTGGATTCCAATCTACCTTCGGGGGGAAACGCAGTCAGATCCCACCAAGTGATGTCGTCAATGAGATTGCCAACTCCAAGGATATCCATGTGGTAATCTCCGTCGATATCAGCGGAATAGACTGATGTGGCATAGAAATATTCCTCGACGACAGTATGTTTTGTCCAGATAGTACCCAAACCGTCAACATTCTCCCACCAGCAGATTTCATCCGCATTGTAAGCGGCTCCGGCCAAGTCCTGGTCTCCGTCGGCATCAATGTCGGCCGGAAAGACAGAATGGGCACCATTGAAATTCCCATCGACAATGTGTTCTGTCCAGATAGTACCCGAACCGTTAACATTCTCCCACCAGGTGATTTCGTCATCGTCAAAGGCAGCTCCGAGGACATCAGGATACCCATCTCCGTTGATATCAGCGGAATAGACAGATTCGGCACCATTAAAATCACCGTCGACAGTATGCTTCGTCCAGGTAGTACCCGAGCCGTCAACGTTCTCCCACCAGGAGATGTCGTCGGCGGAACAGGCAGCTCCGAGGATATCAGGATACCCATCTCCG
>QNDS01000108.1 GCA_003644925.1 Candidatus Fermentibacterota bacterium | reverse complement strand
CTCCATTACGCTCCTGTTGTAGCTTCGGTCATCTCCTACAGAGTCGGTTCCCGCAACGAATGCGGTGACATCCTGGGACTGAGCCATTTCTGCGAACATCTGATGTTCAAGGGAACGGAAGATATGCCGAAATAGAGATTCTGGCAGATAGTCCAGAGGGACGGAGGAAGTGCAAACGCTTTCACAAGCAATGATGTTACCTGCTACTATCTTCTTCTTCCATCTGCCAGGCTTGCAGATGCATTGGTGATTGAAAGCGACCGGATAGTGAACTGCACCATCGATTCGGCGGAAGTTATATCTGAACGGAATGTTGTCCATGAGGAGCGCCGGATGAGAAGCATAGACAGCCCTGACGGAGCGCTCTGGGAAGCTCTTGCGGAACTCGCTTTCGCTGAACATCCTTATGGAAATCCGGTGATCGGATACGATGACAATATTCTGGGATACGACCACAACAATGCCCGCAGTTACTATGAAACCTACTACTGCCCATCCAATGCGGTTCTCACGTTCGTGGGAGATTTCGATACAGAAGAGCTTCTTCAGCAGATAGAACTGCATTTCGGCAGTATTCCATCTGGGGAAGTACCCGGGGAAAATATCCCATTGGAGCCCCGGCAGACTGAAGCACGATATGTAGAGATCGAGCACGCATCGAATCTGCCAAGGTTTGTGATGGCTTTTCACACGGTTGATGGAGCTCATCCAGATAATCCGGCACTCAGCATGATAGCCTCGTACCTTTCAGGGGGAAGATCCAGCAGGCTTGAGCAGCTCCTGGTTGAAACGAACCTTGTGTACAGCGCGGGAGCATGGAATGACGGCGGGATTGATCCGGGCATGTTCAATATCTATGTAACCATGAACCCCCCGGAAGACAGCGATGTGACCATGGAGGAGATTCAGGATATTATCTGGCTCGAACTTGATGGGATCGCTGAGAACGGTATTCCCGAAGAGACACTTGATGAACAGAAGAACAGGTACCGCGCGCGGGAGATCCTTGGCAACGCAAGCCCCATAGGACAGGCTATTGATTACAGTCTTTCCACTACGATGTTCGGTAATCCTCTTCACGGAATGGAACAGCTTGAACTGATAGAACAGCTTTCACCTGCAGATATAAGCAAAGCCGCATCGAATTACTTCCTGCGTGATGGTCTTAACCTTGCGGTACTGGTTCCATCGGGAGGAATGGGAATGCCATCAGGCGGCGAGAGGGAAGAACTTCCAACCGATGTTACGGAACCCTCATCGATCAATTACGAAGGCCTTGAGATACCGGAGGATTTTCTAGCACTTCCCGAAACATCCATAGCAGACGGCGTTCAGGAATTCGAACTGGCAAACGGTCTTGACCTGCTCATCAAAGAAGATCACACGTTTCCGGTGGTCTCCATCAGCTTTGCGGTACCCATGGGTTCCCTTATGCATTCATCCGAGCTGGGCGGGCTTACTTCCGTTACGACTGAGATAATGCTGAAGGGTACTGAGGACCTGGACTATATAGAGTTCCATAAGAGGCTTGAAATGGAAGGCTCATACCTGAGGTTCAATTCGGGTATGGAGTATTCCTCTGGTTCGATAACCCTTCTTTCGGAGGACGTGGAGATCGCATTCAAGACTATCTCGGATCTGCTTGTGAGACCGGCATTCAGAGAATCCGATTTCGAGACGGTTATGATCGAGCATTACACCGACCTTGAAGCTTCAGCCGAACAGTCTTTCTCAGTCGCCTACGACAGTCTAATGGCTATAACAGTCGGCTCTCCAGCCGATTACAGAAACCCTTCCGAGGCAAGTCTGGACAGAATCACGCTCAACGCTGTGATGGAGTACTACGAAACCTGCTGCCGGCCGGAGGGAACTGTAATAACCGTTGTTGGTGACATCGATCCTGAAACTGTCCTAACGCTGACTGAAGAGTTCTTTGAAGGCTGGGACAATCCCGTGGAGCCTCTGCCCGGATTGGATATTCCTGAATTCTCAACAGCCCCCGGAGATACGATTGTATCCTTTATGCCCGGAAGAGTACAGGCGGTAGTTCTGATAGCCAGAAACGCACCAGGTACCGAAATGCCCGATTATCCGGCTTTCAGTATTATGAATAGAATCCTGGGAAGAGGAATCGGTTCAAGGCTGGGACACAGCGTCAGAGATGAACAGGGGCTTGCGTACGGGGTCGGCAGCTGGTCATCAACTCTGGACAGTTCGGGTATTTTCACAGCCTACCTGTCAACCCTCGCCGACTATATACCTCAGGCTACATCATCGGTCATTCATGAAATGGAGAGGATCTCAACCGAAAACGTAAGAGATATTGAGCTCCTTCTCGCAAAGGCGAACGTAGTTGGAGCGCAGGCTTTTTCAGGCATGAGCTACGCGGGTCAGGCTGCCAGATTCACAGGGCTGCATGTCAAAGGCAAACCTCTCGACTGGGATCTAACCTACCTTGGAGAAGTCCTTGAACTGACGCCGGATGATCTTCGGGAAGCCGCATCAACGTACTTCATATCCGGAGAATGGTTTGTATCCATAGCAGGCGGTCTGCAGGAGGAGGAAGCTCTATCCGAGTAGTAAATAGCAAAGGCAGTATCAAGACCGGAATACATCTCTGAGAGATGAGCGGAATAATACTGCCTGACAATCTCAGGATAGAAAAGCTGGAGAACGGCCTTACGGTCATACTTCAGGAATTAAGATATTCCCCGGTAGCTGCAGTGTGCCTTGTGTACAGAGCAGGTTCTTTGTGGGAAACTCCCCGGACGCGTGGTCTCAGTCATTTCTGCGAGCACATGATGTTCAAAGGATCAGCAAAGTTCGGCCCCGGCGTCTACTGGCAGATGGTTCAGCGAAACGGCGGGCTGGCAAACGCATACACATCAAAAGACATAACCGTCTACTATTCCACAGTTCCGGAAACGGGCTTGAATGATATTCTTGAACTTGAAGCAGACAGGATGCGGAACTGCAGCATGACTGCAGAAGATATTGCTTCGGAGACAGCGGTAGTGCTGGAGGAAGAACTTCTTACACACAGAGATGATCCGGCCGGCACACTTGATTCACTTCTTTGCAGCAGGGCTTTCGGCAGTCATCCTTATGGCAGACCCATAATCGGCACACCGGATGATATTCGATCATTCTCTGCTGCAAAACTGCGGAAATACTACAGAAATTTCTATACTCCATCGAACGCGGTTATCTCTGTAGTGGGAGATATTGATTCCCGGGCAGTGTACGCGAAGATAAGGGATCTCTTCGGGAGAAATACCGGACATCCGGCTTTGAAACCTCATGTTGCTGCTGAGCCTCCTGTTACGGAGCAGTTAAGAGCTAATGTCGAACATCCTTCTCACCTTCCAAGAATTTCCATTGGATTCAGAGTGCCCGAAGGGAATCATGCGGACTCGGCACCTCTATCACTCATTTCAGTTTACCTCGCATCCGGCAGATCCAGCAGGTTTGAGGAGCTTCTGGTAAAACCCTCTCTTGTTCTGGATATCTCGGTATCAACGAATACTCTTATCATGCCCGGCCTATATACTGTACAGGCTATGCTCCCGCATGACGGTTCCCCGTCGAAGGTTGAAAATATCATCTTCGGAGAACTGGACAGAATCGGGCGGGAGGGGATTAATAGCGATACACTGAAAACCCTCAAGAACCGCCGGGAAGCCTGGAGCGTAATATCCAACGCAGATCCCCTCGGCAGAGCCAGAAGATTCGCAGCAGGAGAGGCCAAGTTCAATGATCCTTACTACTACTGGAAATCAATTGAAGCGTGCAATACCGTTGATGATAATGAAATCAGATCAGCTGCATCCAAGTATTTAAGAAAGAATCTATCCACTGTCTCCGTGCTGAAGCCTTCCACTGCGGATGCTGCCGGGCCGCCTGCACTGCCAGCCTCCTCCTCCGAAACAGATCTGGTTCCGCCCACTCGCATTGAACCTTCTGATATAGAGATTCCAGACAGGCTCCTTGAGAATCCTGATATCTCCGTGTCCGACAATACAAAAGATATCATACTTGATAACGGAATAAGAGTACTCTTGAAAAGGGATACATCTTTTCCAATTGTATCAATTGGTTTTTCCTGCTCAATGGGTTCAAACAGAGAACCCGCAGATCTAACGGGACTTTCGGAAATCACCGCTGAAACAATGCTGTACGGAACAGCCGAAGAGGAGAGCATAGAATTCAACGCACGGCTGGAAAACCTTGGTACGAGCGTGGATTTTTCATCGACCACTGAATATGCCGGGGGTATCATCACATCGCTGAACAAGGATGTGCCCGAAGTTCTATCCGTAATCTCCGATATGCTTATCCGCCCGGCATTCCGCCGCGCTGATATCGACGCAGTAAGAAGCGATTCTATATCAACCCTGGAAGAGTGGTTAAAATCCCCTGCAGGGGCTGCCATGAACTCCTTCTCAAGATTGTCAACCGATCCTCCGCAAAGTGGGGCTGTACCCACGAGGGAATCACTGGAAGCTGTATCACAAAAAGATGTAATAGATTTCCATCTAAGGTGCTGCAGGCCTTCTGGAACGATCATCGTTGCCGTAGGCAGTTTTTCCGAAGAGAAGTTACTCCGGAGTATTAAAAAGTTCTTCTCTGACTGGAAAGATTCCGAGAGCCCATCGCTCGAAACAAAAAAGGTCAGTAATCAGCTTGATTCATCTGAGGAGCACATCAGCCTGGAGGGCAGGGAGCAGATAGCTGTCCTTTATGGAACACCGGCACCCCCTCTGCTCCACAGAGATTCGTATGCGATTGCAGTCCTCAATGGAATACTTGGCGAAGGAATTGGATCAAGACTGGGAAGAAGCATACGTGAAACAGGTTTGTCGTATCATGTAAGCAGCCTCTATATCCCGCTTATGGACAGAGGCAGAATCATCGCTTTGCTTCTCACGAGCCCTTCATCTTTCCCTGCAGCAATCCAGAGACTCAAGAGTGAGCTTGAAGATATCACAGCAAAGGCTGTAAGCAGAAATGAACTCAGGCTGGAAAAAGCCTCGTGGCTGGGCCGGAAGATTCTCGGAATGATGAAATACAGTAATTTAACCCGCATACTGCTTTCCTACGCATCGATAAACCTTCCGCTGGACAACGACAGGTATACCATGAAGAAGATCCTGGAACTGACAGAGGAAGATATCAGACTGGCATCGGAAAGATGGCTTGGAAGTGGAATCACTTACATTTCAATCGCAGGTGGCCTGAGCACAATCCCGGACTGAGTGTATAGCTGATATTGAAATGGATGAAGCACTGAATATCGTGCTACAGGAATTTCCTTTTACCCATTTCCTGCAGAGCAATACCTCCAATTACCAGAAGAAGTCCGGCAATAGTCCAGAGACCAATTTTTTCGCCCACAAAAGAACCGATGAAAACAAGGGCCATAAACGGCGTCAAGTAAATAAACTTCCCAACCTCGGATGTTGTTTCTGAAAGCTTGAGCGCCTTCTGCCAGATAACAAAGGTTATTCCCATTTCAAACAGTCCGATGTAAACGGAGCCGATAACTCCCCGAATATCAAGACTGCAGAGACTTGTGAGCTTGCCGCTGAATACCCCATACACGACAAGGTACAGTAAACCGAAAATGAATGATTCAGCAAGGTTCCTTACTGCGTCGCCGGATGCGCGAACATTCAGAATCCAGAACAGTGCCCAGATCACTGTGCTGATGAGGGCCAGTCCAATTGTGAATAATGGCAGGTGTCCACCTACGGGATTTCCACCGAATGCAAGAACTCCTACTCCGCAGAAGCTGATCCCTGAAGCAAATGCCATTTTCCGAGTTATTCGCTGCCCGAGCAGCGGTACTGAGAGAATCATGAGAACCACGGGCCATAGATAGTTGATCACCATTGCTATCTGTGCTGGAAGACCATTGTATGCCTCAAGAAGAACCAGATAATAGAGGAACGGATTCAGCAATCCCCGTACTGCAGATTTAGTATATGCATGCCCCGAAGGATCAGATTCAATACAGCGATCTTTCCTGAGAAGTATCATGGTCCACAGTGCAGCCGTGGAGACAGCAGTTGCAAGCAGAACAAGCTGATAAGGGGTAAGCCAGCGCAGTGTAATTTTGAAAGCCGAAGCAGCGGTTGACCAGAATACTACAGCGATCAGAGCCAGTATCCAAGGTTTCATTCAGGGAACCTTTCCATTGATAGCAGCATCTTCTCATTTCACAGCAATATGTTATGAAATAGCAGGCATCAGCCAGGTCTATTTTTTTCATAATCGGCAATTTTCACTCAGCTTCTGCAGATTACGTGCAGCCTTGCATATAGCTCAATATATGGGCATAGGACTATTGCCCTGGTACCAGATATGGTGTTATTTCTCTTGACACGGGAAAGCCAAAAAAATATGCTCGACAGGTGGAAATCCGGATATTGACGACCGCGACGACCGCTTTGAATAACTGTTTCTCTACTTGATACATTTAAGAGCTGTTCTTCTCAGGAGAACTGGTTCTGCTTCTTCGGGGTAAATCATGGACTGGCTGATTCGCAAGCGTGACGGTAAGATTGTAAATTTCACCAAGCTGAAAATTGAAAAGGCTGTCGAAAGAACGCTGAATTCTTCGTCGACAAATGCTGATGCTCGCGAGATTGCGGATCAGGTTGAAGCCAGCCTTTACATGAAATACTTCAAGAACGGTTCAATTCCCACAGTAGAGCATATTCAGGATTTCATCGAGGAAACACTTGTTCTGCGGAAGCTGACTTCGGCAGCCAGGGCGTTCATTCTTTATAGAGAGAAAAAGAACGAGACCAGGGATGTAGATCATCTGCTCAGCGGAATGGAGGAAACTGTTTCCGATTACCTTGGCAAAGCCGACTGGAGAGTCAAGGAAAATTCCAACATGAACTATTCCCTTCAGGGACTGAATTTCTACATGTCATCTTCCATTACAAGAAAATACTGGCTCAGTAAAATATACACTCCAAAGATCAGAAAATTCCAGGAGAATGGGGATTTTCATATTCACGATCTTGGAATACTCGGCCCGTACTGTGTCGGCTGGGATCTGATGACCCTGCTCAAAGAGGGGTTTCGGGGAGCGAGGGGAAAAACAGAATCCTCTCCTCCGGCACATCTGCGAACAGCTCTGGGTCAGATCGTCAACTTTTTCTATACCCTGCAGGGGGAAGCTGCCGGAGCCCAGGCGTTCTCCAGTTTTGACACTCTGCTGGCACCTTTCATCAGATATGACAAGCTGGACTACCCGCAGGTAAAACAGGCTTTCCAGGAATTCCTTTTCAACATAAACATACCAACAAGAGTTGGATTTCAGGCTCCGTTTACCAACATAACTATGGATCTCAAACCTTCATCAACTTTCCGTGACCAGCAGGTGATCATCGGCGGCAGGCCGAAGAATAATCTCTACGGAGATTTTCAGCTGGAAATGGATATGATCAACCGGGCTTTTGCCGAGCTGATGATGGAGGGTGACTCAAAAGGAAGGATATTCACTTTCCCCATACCCACGTACAATCTTACAAAGGATTTTGAATGGGACAATGACGATCTGAAACCGATATGGGAAATGACAGGTAAGTACGGTGTGCCCTATTTCAGCAACTTCGTGAATTCCGATATGAACCCGGATGACACAAGAAGTATGTGCTGCAGGCTGAGGCTTGATAACCGGGAACTCCGAAGCAGAGGGGGCGGTCTTTTCGGTTCAAATCCCCTTACGGGATCCATAGGAGTAGTAACCATCAATCTCCCGAAAATAGGATACACATCAGCGGATGAGAAGGAGTTCTTCGGTCGCCTTGCTGCTGTGATGGAAGCCGCAAGGGAATCCCTTGAGCTGAAACGTGATCTTATTGAGAAGCTGACGGAACAGGGTCTCTATCCATACACAAGCCACTATCTCAGATCGATCAAGGCTGATCTTGGACAGTACTGGAGTAATCACTTTTCAACTATTGGACTTCTCGGAATGAACGAATGCTGCATGAACTTCCTCGGGGAAAGCATAGCCACGGAGGAAGGACGCAGATGGTCCATCACCATTCTGGATTTCATGAGGAATAAACTTACTGAATTCCAGGATGAAACAGGAAATCTCTACAATCTGGAGGCTTCTCCGGCGGAGGGCGCATCCTACAGCCTTGCAAAAAAAGATAGAGAGGAATTTCCGGATACTTACGCAATGGGCTGTTCCGACCCGTACTATACCAACTCAGTCCACCTGCCGGTTACGGAGCAGAAGGATATTTTCGGGCTGCTCGATCATCAGGACCCGCTTCAGACCATGTTCACCGGCGGAACTGTCGTTCACGTATTCATAGGAGAGGCAATAACCGACTGGAGAATGGTAAGAAAACTTGCTAAATCAATAGTTACACGATTCCATCTGCCCTACTTCAGTTTCACGCCCACTTTCTCGATCTGTCCTGTTCACGGGTATATTGCCGGAGAAAAATTCCTCTGCCCCTATCCGCACACCCCTGAAGAACTCGCGGAATTCGGTGAGGTTGTAAATGCAGGCGATTATGATAGTCTGCCTGAAGGCAGCTACATGAAGGTTGATGATATCGATTCAGAGGCTCAGGGAAGCCTCTTTCTCAACATAGGAAAGGTTTCAACAAATGTCTGAAATCAAAGAAGATAAACGCATAAAAGCTGTTAAGACAGAAGTCTATTCAAGGATAGTAGGATACTACAGGCCGGTTCAGAGCTGGAACAAGGGAAAAAGAGAGGAATTCTCTCAGCGGAAGTACATCTCTCTGAAAAAAGAAGAAGAGAAGGCTGATAGTTGATCCGATCCCTCACAGGCACAAGCCTGATCGAATATCCAGATAAGATATCATCCATAATATTTATATCCGGCTGCAATCTGCAATGTCCCTATTGCCATAACCCGGAACTTGTCCGCCCTGATATGCTCGATGAAGAATTCGGACTCACACATGAGGAGATCATCGAAGAGCTGCTGCAGCGGGAAGGTTTCATAGAAGCAGTAACAATAACAGGTGGGGAACCCCTTCTATACAGCGGCATCGTTGATCTTATCGGGAGCATAAAATCCAGAACAAGCCTCTCCGTTAAGGTGGACACAAATGGAACCCACCCCCGCAGGCTGAAGGATATTCTCTGTTTTGCAGACTATGTGGCAATGGATATTAAAAGCTCCCCCTCCAAATACCTGAAGGCTACAGGAGAAAAAGCTGTTTTCCAGGATATCCGGGATTCCATCAATATTGTCATGTCCCTGCCGGCGTACGAATTCAGGACAACAATGGTTCCCGGCATTGTAGACCGTGATGATGTCATCGAGTTTCTTCAGGAGATAGGCAGGGTCAAGCGAT
>QNDS01000107.1 GCA_003644925.1 Candidatus Fermentibacterota bacterium | reverse complement strand
TATCTCAATACACTCAACCCCGGCATCTATTACTGCAGGATGATCTCAGACGACTTCACTGCGACACAGAGATTCGTTGTTATCCAGTAATCGACAAAGTTCGAAATACGTCCACCACGGGGTACCAAAAGGGACGGAAGTAAATAGAATTTCTAGTTACTTCCGCCACGATTCGATCAGAACCTGTTACGAATATCTATATCTTAACCAGCCTGCAGCTTTCCACAGCGAAGCTGTTGGATACGACCACAAAGTAGACACCGGAAGGTATGTTTTCTCCCGCATCAGAGGTTCCGTTCCAGGTGAACAGCCCTGATTCGACTTCCCTTTCAAGAATACTTCTGCCGCTCAGGTCGAAGATCTGTAAACTCGCAGGGGAAGGGCTGGTTATGCTCAGTACAACCGAACTCCAGAAGGGATTTCTTCCCGCCACGGATACTGCTAATTGTGTTCCAGTTGACGGGTTGGTGGGCTCAATTCCCACAGGATCGGGAGTGCATGCCCAGAGATCCCATTGAAGATCCGTATCCCTTCTTCCATAAACTGCCCAGAACTCGGTACCTGACCATGCCAGGGATGCGTCATCAACCGCATCTTCAGATAAGGCTGTGTAGTACCCCTGCCATACTCCGCCCGCATTTACGTTGCACCTGAGCTCACTGGTTCCGAAGGTCCACATGACTGTAATAACACCTGCAGAGGACGATGCTATTGTTGACCTTACGCAGCCGTCTGAGGATGAGATGATTTCAGGTGCGGTCCAACCGCTTCCCGATTCGTGGGAGCAGAGGATAGCTCCGTTGTCATCCTGCCAGGAAACCCAGTAATCACTTCCATCACTGGTGATTGAGGCGTACCGGCTGTTCTCCGTAACGGATGAGATAACTGTTTCGGTTCCGAATGGTCCGGAATCCGGAGCGTCACGGAAGCAGATAACCCAGTTACCGTTCCGTCTTGCATGGTAGACAAGGCCGAAACCGCTGCCGTCATAGGCAACATCAGGATGGCGCTCATCACCATCTTCTTCCGATACGGTGTTGATTGTTGACCAGCTGGATCCTGTCCAGAAAACTCCCTCGATATCAGTAGAGGCGTTCTGCCATTTCTGCCAGACAAGCCAGGTATGACCGTTGCCGCCATCCATTGCAGGCTCTACTTCGAAGGGATCGCCATTGGTCAGGATTGTCTCGTTAATCCAGGAGGAACCATTCCATTCGGAAACATAGATATCGTAGCCTTCATGGTTGTTCTGCATGCTCTGCCAGGCGGTCCAGACTTTCCCCTGGCCATTGCCGCCCACCGTGGGATGCCAGTCCCAGTACTCATGATTGGATACAGGAATGGGCGCAGCCCATGAATCATTGTCAAAATGAGTTGCGATAATGTTGGCCCTTACAGGATCGGAGGATCCGGAGACCGCGAAGATCTCCCCTGAAGAGGGATCAAAATAGGTGTCCACCCTCCCCTGTGTATGAAGACCATCGGTTAGATCGTAGGACAACCAGCTGTCAAAACCTGATGAACCTGATGAAGTGCCGCTTCCGAATCCTGAGTTCATGATTCCCAGCCTTGGCCTGAGCGTCGGGTCACCCAGGAGCACAGCTCCGTCCTCCATGCTCATATTGGACGCAAGCCATGTTCTGAATGCAACTCCAAGACAGTTGCCAGAGGCAAGTGACAGGTAGTATTCCTGGAAATTGTTGGTGTAATCCACCTTTGTCTGGGCAAGCGCGGCAAGACCATAGGAACTGTCCCAGATGTAAATGTTGGCCAGGTTGTCCACTTCTGTCCAGCGTCCGTTCGAACAGCAGTTAAGAATGTAGAAGAACGCGTTCGGATCGAGAGGCGGAACTTCAAAATTATTGAGCGTACCGGCTCCGGCTGGCGGCGCGCCTGTGTGGAAGCTGCTTCCCCAGGGGCTTGAGTGGGAGATAAGATGCACCCATTCGTACCCGTTTAGCAATTCTGCTTTGAAATCATCGGCGTTTGTGCCGGTCGGACTGGTTTTTCTTACAACCGTTGTGTAAAGGTTATCAAGATATCCCGTTAGTCCGGTGAATGCTTCTTCGTAAGCCAGGGCTCTGTCCGGAAGAGAGAGCGTACCTGTCCTGTAAGCATGGTTCCGGGCGAAGTAATCGTTAAGCAGTTCCGCTGCTCCGCCGAATGAAATGTACGTGGGCGTAAGCCGCCCGACCCAGATCTCGGGTGCGCCATTGCTGTAAGATTCGTAAAGACCGTCCGAATCGGGATCGTTCCAGGTACCGTTCATATCCATCAGAAAAACATCAACGGGATACTCGCCATATCCGCCATCCACCCAGCCTGTGGGTATATCTCCTATACAGATAGCTCCGACAAGGTCGCCGCCCGCATACTCCGCCTGAAGATCGGACCTGATGTCCGCAGCGCTGCCGCCCGATATGATCCAGACCTCGACATCGTACCCGTCATTCTGCAGATCCGTTTGAAAGGTTGATAAAGCAGAGCTGATAGCTGAATTGATATCTTCCTCCACAAGAAGAATCACTTTATCAGCGTCCGTTCCGGATTCAACTATAACTGTCCTGCTGTAAGGACCTCTGTCCTCTGCAAGCTGCATTCGCTCTGAAGTGGACATGGGGACACGGCCCCGCTCGTCCATGTATTGAATAGGGATACCCTCCGGAACAGCGAGCCCAGCGGATGCCCAGATAACAGTGATCGTCAATGCGATAATCAGGCGGTTCATTCCAATCTCCTATTCCAGTGATCCTACTTCAGCTTCAACAGCTTCGAGTATTTCACATGATTTTACAACTTCAGCCATCTTCGTGTGATCGGGATAGAGGGGTCTGTCCTCTCCGAGATGGTCGATATGCTTTCTGATAACATCGTACGCTGCCTGTATGCCTTTTCCGGGTTTATGTTCCCTCTGGTCAAGGCCATCCGCAGCGGCGATGAATTCGATTCCAAGTATTCCATAAGCGTTTTCAAGGATCTGATGATTCTGTATGGCGGTATTCATTCCCATGCTTACGAAATCCTCCTGATCCGCGGCAGCCGGAATGGACGCGCAGGCTGAAGGTGTAGAAAGGGATCTCTGCTCTACAATAAGCATTCCAGCAGTGTACTGGCTGAGCATGTGCCCGCTGTACAGACCCGGTTTCTCAGCAAGGAAAGGTGTAAGCCCGACCGAAAGAGCAGGATTGAGAATTCTGTTCAGCCTTCTCTCGGACATCACTGAAACCATTGTAACAGCTATTCCCATCATATCCATCGGAAGTGATACGGGTGTTCCCTGGAAATTGGCTCCCGTCAGAACCAGATCCTCTTCAGGGAAAAACACAGGGTTGTCTCCTACACCGTTCAATTCTATCTCGACCTGGCTCCTTGCATAAGCAAGGGCATCGTGCGCTGCCCCAATAACCTGAGGTGTACTCCTCATAGAATACGCGTCCTGGACTTTCTTCTTGCCGCCTGTGAGCAGTTCACTTCCCGCAATGCATCGCATCAGCGCATTTGCGGTCCGGACGGCACCGGAGAAACCTCTGGCGCTATGCAGTTTTTCATTGTACGGCTTGAAATTGGCAATCAACGCTTCAAGGCTCATGGCCGCTGCGATCTCGGCCTGCTTGAACCAGCGGTTCATATCGTAAAGATGAACTGCATTCATGGCGTTCAGGACGTTTGAACCGTTTATCGTCGCGAGGCCGTCACGGGCGTGGAATATCTCAGGCTTCAATCCTGCTCTTTTCAGAGCCTCTCCTCCGGGAAGAAGCTCGCCGTTGTAGAAGGCTTCCCCCTCGCCTATGACAACAAGCGCTATCTGGGACATCGGCGCAAGGTCTCCGCATGCTCCGACTGAACCTTTCTGGCAGACGAAAGGTGTCACACCCTTGTTAAGCATATTCACGAGCTGCTGGGTTATTTCAAGCCTCATCGCCGAGTGACCCTTGGCGTGAACATTGACCCTTGAAGCCATCGCGCCGCGGACATACTCGAGAGGTGCGGGTTCCCCGATCCCAGCAGCGTGGTTGTATACCAGATATTTCTGGAAGAGTTTTACTTCTTCATCGTTGAGAAGAGTTTCGGAGAATTCGCCGATGCCGGTGTTGACACCGTACATGATTTCTTTCTTTTCAAGTTTTCTGGTTATCATGCCCCGGCAGAATCTGATTCTTTCCTCCGCTGCTGGTGACAGCTCAACCTGTTCTCCGTGGCGGGCGATTCTAACGAGTTTTTCGAGTGTAAGACCGGTTCCATCGATAATAATAGCCATACGATTCCTCCTGGAGGCTTAGTGAGAAAGTAAAATACATTTAACTGAATATAGATACCCTCAAGATCAACAACAACAAGGGGGACGTACCACACTTCTTCAACTTGCTTGACCTGTTATTTATATTAATCATACAATATATAGCTATAATATCTATTTATCTTAACATTATACAATTTCGCGTATTTTCGAGAATATTACACGATTATTCATTCAGTCCCGTTCTTCATATAAACGTATTAATAATTGACAAATTGAACTTCTCTGAGATATTCACTACAGTATTCTTTCAAAATAGGAGGGGCAGAACGATGGATACTTATCAGCATTCTGAGGATTTCACACCAGGTAACCGGAAAACAGGTATGCTTATTATCACGGATGTTGGAAGTACCACTACAAAAGCGCTTCTCCTGCAGAGAGCTTCTGATAACAGCCTTCGTTTCGCAGGCAGCGCTGATGTTCCCACCACTGTTGAGAAACCTTTCGAAGATGTCTGCATTGGAGTTGCCAGGGCAATCAGTAAGCTGGAGTCCCAGACCGGGGAGAACCTGTCACGCGGCGGCGGCATGCCCTCTGTCCCCTATCTGTCAACCAGCTCAGCCGGAGGCGGTCTGCAGATGATAGTGTTCGGTCTCACATCAGTTGAAACCGGTAAAATCGCAGAGAATACAGCCAGTAATGCGGGGGGAGTCATTCTAAAAATGTTCTCCATAGATGATGAACTTCAGGCTGTAGAAAAAATGCTGGCGATCCAGAATCTTCACCCGGACATGATCATGCTTGCTGGCGGCACCGATGGAGGTGCTGTTGCCGGTGTTGTCAGGCTTGCAGAACTCCTGGCTCTTTCCAAACCTCAGCCGAAATTCCGCCAGGCAATGAAAATACCCCTTATTTTCTGCGGTAATACTTATGCCAGAACATTTATCAGAGATGTTCTTGAAGATAGCTTTGATATACATATCGTCGACAATGTGCGCCCCTCACTGACAGAATTGAATACGGAACCTGCGAGAAACGAAGTGCACAGGCTTTTCATGGAAAACGTCATGGAAAGAGCTCCCGGTTATTCGGAGCTTAAGAACTATGCAGTTTCGGATATTCTCCCGACACCCTCCGGGGTTGAGAATATTCTCAAGTTGTACAGCAGCCATGTGGAGACCAGTGTACTCATGATGGACATGGGCGGCGCAACAACTGACATTTTCTCCTGCATAACAGGTGAATACTCGCGGACCGTTGCAGCAAATACCGGTATGAGCTATTCGATAGCGAATGTGCTTTTTAAGGCAGGTATTGAAAAATTGATGAAATACCTGCCGGAGGGATTCGATCAGGATAGAGTACGGGATTATATCTACAACAAGACGATCTTCCCTACATACATTCCCGCAAATGAATCAGAAGTACTTGTTGAACAGGCTGCGGCTATCTGCGGCACCGAATCTTCATGGAAAGAGCATCTTGATTCATGCTATAAG
Source organism: Candidatus Fermentibacterota bacterium (assembly GCA_003644925.1). Taxonomy (GTDB): domain Bacteria; phylum Fermentibacterota; class Fermentibacteria; order Fermentibacterales; family JCC-6; genus Aegiribacteria. The sequence goes on along the minus strand of QNDS01000107.1, from coordinate 3,623 downwards.
ACCAGCAGGATCGGATTTCTTGACAGACTGAAAGCCCGAAACAGGAAGATGTTCGAGGAAACATTCCTTTCTTCTGAAGAAGAGCCGTTCCATCTATCGGATATCGAGATCATAATCGGTTCGGGCGGAATAATCGCCCATTCGGACAGGTACAGAGCTTTCCAGATTCTGTCGGAGGGATTCCGGCCTTCCGGTATAACCAGGCTGGCAGTTGATAGAAACTTCAGAAGTCCGCACCTCGGGGTTCTTTCGGAAATAGACAGTAAGGCTGCACTGGATCTCTTCATTGAAGAGTGCCTTGAGGATATCGGGTGGATAATCTCCCCCTTCGGCAAATTCGATGAAGGAGATGATATACTGGAGATCATCGACAGGAATACCGGAAATTCCTGGAAACTCTCCGGTGGTGATCTTCTGTTCCTGAACTCCGGAGGAAACCTGGAACTCACTCCTGATGATAATGTTTCGCTCGGAAATGGACGCAGCCATCTCAATACTGAACTTCCGGTTTTGATCGACTGCCGGGGACATGGAGATGACGCGATTGAGAAGCCTCTTGCATCATCTGGTATCCCTGAATTCACACACACAATAAGCGAGTTCGTCCATGCAATACACCCCGAGCATGGTGAACTGATAACCGGCGAGTGGGATATGGATTACAGACTCCCCTATAAAGGACATCTTTTCGTCAATGCGGGGGATCAGGTTGAACATGGTACTGTACTGGGGGAAAACAGGTTCGATCCGCCAAGACTCTACATGATAGACCTGAACAGAATACCCGGGTACGACAGACACCTCACGCCTGAGGAAATCCGCAGCGGTCTTCTGATAAAAGAAGGGGACAAAGTCAAACTCAATTCTCCTCTGTACAAAGTAAACAGGAAAGGTCTCCAGGGTTTCGATTTTACTTTCCATTCAACAGTCAGAGGAAGGGTAACGAAGATCGAGAAAACCGGCATTATAGTTTTGAGAGAAATACAGGACTACGATGAAAAACCTCATGTCATTGATATCGCAGGACCGCTCGATATCAAACCCAGGCATATCAGGGGATACATGAAAGCCGGCCTTGATAGATTTGTGGAAGCAGGCCAGGTCATCGCCTCAGATATGTCAAATGGTAAAGCTGTGACAGTTAAAGCACCCACCAGCGGAGTACTCAAGAAAATCGATACGAAAAAAGGTACGGTAACTGTTCAATACGACATCAAACCGGTAAAGATGTTCTGCCACGTCTCTGGTACTGTATCGGAAGTACTGCCCGATCACATGGTGAGGGTTAAAGGAAAAGGAACAAGATTGAACGGAGTGATAGGTTTCGGAGGAGAGAGTAGCGGAATACTGACAAGAACTGATTCTACAGGGAATGATAAGTTCGAAAAGGATTGCATCGCTTTCTCAGCTGACCCTATCGATCTGGATTTTCTGAAACGTGCTTCGGATGCAGGAGTATCGGGAATCATCGCTCCATCCATACCTTCTTCCGACTGGGTTCGATACAATGGGGAAGAACTGGGCGTGGCTATAACAGGTGATGAGGATATTCCTTTCACTCTGATACTGACTTCGGGCTTCGGGAGTTTTGAGATGAATGAGGAATGTGCTGAATTCCTTGAAAACTCAGTTGGAAAATATGTCGGCGTTTCGGGCAGGACACAGATCAGGGCCGGGGTTACAAGGCCAATGGTCATAGTGTAACCGAAGTCAGTGATTTTCAGGAAACTACAGGTCTCCGCAGCAGCAGCTGGATTAATGACTGTGGTTGTGTGCTTTGTTTGCTCCTTACTGCTGCTGATAAGCTGCGGCCAACCGTACTCTGCCGCTGGAATTCCATCTGGAATGGAGTTCGTTACAATACCTCAGGGATCATTCATGATGGGCAGTCCGCCTGATGAACAGGGAAGATATTCCGATGAGAGCCCACTGCATGAAGTGACTATTTCGTATACCTTCGAAATGCTGAGCACCGAGGTTTCGCAGGCTATGTGGGAAGAGGTAATGGGCAGTAATCCATCTGCATTTGTCAGCCCCGGCCATCCCGTTGAATCCGTATCATGGGATGATTGCCAGGATTTCATTGCGCAGCTGAATCTGCTTGATCATGAATACACCTACCGTCTCCCGAGTGAGGCTGAGTATGAGTACGCCTGCAGGACCGGCACCACTGCAAGGTTCTACTCCGGAGATGAGGATGAAGATCTAGATCTTATCGGATGGTTCTCTGGTAATTCCGGAGGTGCTGTGTACGATTGCGGCCTCAAGGCTCCTAATGCCTGGGGTCTATACGATATCAGCGGGAATGTATGGGAGTGGTGCGAGGATTATTACAACGATAATTACAACGGTGCACCTGTGGATGGATCCCCGTGGCTCGAGGGAGGCCCTGCAAGAGTCAGCCGTGGCGGAAGCAGTGGGAGCCCTGCCCGGCGGTGCCGTTCAGCTGCGAGGGATGAGTGCTCGCAGTCACTGCGCTATTTCTACCTTGGATTCAGAGTAGTAAGATACTGACATTCAATAAGTTCACTCATCGGAAAGCTGGAGGTATGATGAAAGAGATAATTTTGACAGGAAGCTGTCTTATGGTCCTGCTCTCCGGATGCGGTGGGGATAATGAAGATACTGCTATCGACTCTCCCGCACAGGTCGAAACGCTTTCGGTCGCCTGTGAAATCGGTGAGATGATGGGGGACAGCAGCTATGTGTTCGGAGAAATAGCAAGCGCAGTTCCAACCGCTGGCGGCGGTGTTGCAGTTCTTGACATCTACGGCTGCGATATCTCATTTTTCGACAGTTCAGGTAGCTTTATCCGTTCCATCGGGGGCAGAGGAGAAGGACCTGGAGAGTTTCTTCTGCCGCTTGATTTCGCAATTCTTGACGATGGAAGAATTGCCGTTATCGATCTTGTCAACAGGCGCATTGATATACTTTCAGAAAGCGGTGAGCTTCTGAATTCACTGGAAACCGGCTATGCCATGCTTCCGTTTAAAATGTCGGCCGTAGCTGATTCCTCATTCATGATCTACTATTACTCTACCCGCCTTTCAGGTGACAGTTTCGATATGGGCTTCAACCTTGAGATATGGGATACATCGGGATTCCAGCTGGAGATCTGGAGCTGGAGGAGCGAGTATACCGGAGCAGATTTCATCTTCTCTCCTGGATATACTGCATGTTGCGCTGGAAATGGTAGCATCTTCATTTCAGCGATGGATAATACTGAGTTCCACATCGATTTTCTGAATGTCTCTGATGGATCATCCGGATTCATCACCCGGGAAGCAGTTATTGTCGAAGCGGATTCCACAGATGCGGGCTATATAGAACCTAAAGTCTACGTCTACTATGAAAGCGAAAATGCTCCAGTGGATCTTGAATCGGAACCTTTATTCTACCGGCCGCAGATCGGTTCTATGGGTGTAGACGGAACCGGGTGCCTGTGGGTGAGGCAAGGTACAACCGATGAAGAGGACTGGCTTCTCTACAGCCCCGAAGGTGAATTCATATGCATGGGGAGAATTACAGGAATGCCGGAAGAGGGACGCCTGGAGTACGCTATCAACCGTCATGGCGCTGTTGCCTGGGCTCCATTCACTGAAGAACACCCGAGGGTATTTCTG
>QNDS01000106.1 GCA_003644925.1 Candidatus Fermentibacterota bacterium | reverse complement strand
GATATCTGTTACAGGCATAGAAGAGCCTTCCTCTGCGGGATTTTTTCTCAACAAGTTCCCCATTGCATCCTGGAACAGGGCATGGAACGCCTGTCGGAACAGGTTCAGTATGCTTGCATTCGGGATTGCCAGAGCAGCTCAGGTATTTTCCATACCTTCCGGTTTTCAGCAACATGGAGCTGCCGCATTCGGGACACTTTCTGTCTTTGTATTCCGACGAACTATTTTCTTCAAGGGGGCTTGAGTATCTGCAGCCAGGAAAGGATGTGCAGGCTTTGAATTTTCCATACCTGCCCCATCGGATGATAATCGGGGAACCGCATTGAGGACATGTCTCTCCGGTTTCCTTCTGCAGTTCATTCCTGAAACTATCAGTGTTCTTCATAGCCATCTGCAGTGAGGATTCAAGGGGAAGGCTGAGCTGTTTCAAGGCACCGGTATAGGTTTCAGTCCCGTTCGCAACAGAATCAAGAAGTTCTTCCATTCTAGCGGTAAAATCGACCTTGAAAATATGGGGGAACATCTTAACCAGTATTCGTATACTGGTGGTTCCAAGTTCAGTAGGTTTCAGAACTTTTCCATCCTTTTCCACATACTCTCTTTTTCTGAGTGTTTTTATGGTGCTTACGTATGTTGAGGGTCTTCCAATGCCTACTTTCTTCATTTCCGCAACAAGTCTCGCCTCCGAGAACCTCGGCGGAGGAGTTGTGAACTTCTGTTCCTGATCGAAGGATTCAAGCAGAACCTTTCCAGTCGACAGCACCGGCAGCCGGTTCTTTGTCTTTATGAATGCCGGATCTATCATAGAAAACCCTGGTTTCAGGAGAACCTCACCTATTGAGCTGAATTCAAGTCCCGCACCGGATACCGTTACGGTAGTATTGCTGATTACGGCGTTACTTAACTGCGTTGCAGCAAAGCGGCGGAAGATAAGTCTGTACAGTGAGAATTGAGAAGGCGTCAGAATTGATTCCAGGTTTGCAGGAGTAAGCATGATATTAACAGGCCTTATGGCTTCATGGGCATCCTGTGAGCCCTTTGCACTTCTGTACCTTCGTACTTTAGGAGAGAGTGCATCCGCCCCGTACTTCTCTGCGAGGTATTTCCTGCAGTTTTTTATGCTTTCAGGACTCATTCTGACGGAATCGGTACGCATATAGGTGATAAGACCCGTTCTTTCAGTGCTTCCGATTGATATACCCTCATAAAGCTGCTGGGCAATCGACATTGTTCTTGAGGGGGAGAAAGACAGCCTGTTTGAAGCCGTCTGCTGAAGTGTGCTGGTGATGAATGGTGGTGGAGGCTGTACGGATTTCTCTCTTGAAGTGACTTTAAGTATCTCCCAGTCAATACCCGTCTCACTCATTCTACCAATAATACTTTCAGCCTCACCCTCGCAAGATGGACTCTTCCCGGGTTTCCCTGATGCATTTCCATCGATCCTGCTGAGCGATGCTTCGAAATGTGTATCTCCCTGGATGAATTCTGCGTCGATGACCCAGTATTCAACGGGCAGAAAGCTTGTAATAGCGTCTTCCCGCTCCTGAATAATCCTGAGAGCCACCGATTGAACTCTTCCGGCGCTTTTCCCTTTCCCCATAATCCTCTGGAGCCAGGATGAAACCTTATACCCTACAAGCCTGTCCATTACCCGTCTTGCCTGCTGAGCGTCCACCAGCTGCATATCTATTGTACTTGGCGTTTTTAAAGCTCTTAAAATTGTATCTTTTGATATCGCGTTGAATCTCAGTCTGTTGAATACTACACCTTTTCGCTCAAGGATCTGTGAGAGGTGCCAGCAGATGGATTCTCCCTCGCGATCAGGGTCAGCTGCCAGATATATCCTGGAGTATCCCTCAGCTTTTTTCTTGAGGCGGGATACGATTTTTCTCTTCTCCGGCATTATCGTATAGGTGGGCTTGAAATCAGCTGTTTCGTCAACACCCAGATAGTTCCTTGGAAGATCTCTGACATGACCATTTGAAGCTACTACTTCATAGTTTTCACCAAGATAACCGCGAAGGCTGGTTGCCTTTGCAGGAGATTCTATGATTACGAGGCTCTTCTTTTTCTTCTTACTCATAAGTCTTTCGTGATTGTATAGTATTCATGGAATAGTACCTTATCGAGAAATACTCCGGGAGGGTGCATGATCAGTTCAGATCTGTCATCCAGTCGAAGATTCTACCGGTGATAAGCTCAGTTGTCTCCGGCAGAAACGCCTGTTTCCTCTGAAGGATATTGGGGCTGTTGTATCCTGCAAGAACAGAGAAACTGTCAGCTGTGAAGGTGAACAAGACCGCATTGTAATATTGGTTTTCTCTGTAGTACAGAACCATCTGGTCAACCACTGTGGAATCCAGCATCGTGCCGAGATACCCCAAGAGAGCGGCTCTTCTTTCCGCAGGTTCTGGATGCAGTATGGACATCAGAAGTATTTCTAATCCGTCATCTGTGCGGACAAGTGAAATACCGTCGAACTCAATTGAATAGACTGATGCCAGCTGACCAAGGATTTCGGCAATTGCAGGCAGGGAATCGATCAGGATTGTAATGCTGTTGATAGGTGAGGAAGTAATGATCCTCGGTAGAGAGTATTCCTCAGTTACAATGAGAGAATCGGGCAGAGAAATATCAGTGAGTGAAAGGTAATCGCTGGGCGGTAATGTATCTGCGGGCAGCGAATCAACCGGGGTAATGATTGTATCTATTGCGACAACATGTGTTGTATCAGGTACATCGATCGTATTTACCTCTGTAGAATCAGTACTTCCATACTCTATCTCTGTGGTGTCATCGGAGGAAGACAGGAGGTTCATCGGGTCAATAACCAGAAAGCCGACAACCAGTACCAGTACTGTCAAAATGATAGCAATGGGTGGAATACTGAATGACTTACCTGTTTTTGCAGGCTTTGATGCTCTTCTCGGTGAATCAGTCACTTTCTTTGAGGATTGACCGGTATCCTGTTTTGATTCAGGTACGGAATCTAGCGGGCGATCCACAGTTTTTCCATCTGTAGCGCACTTTTCGCAGACGTGATGTTTTCTGTTATAGCAATCCGAGCATGTCAGCTCGGCACATACCTGGCATGGAGCAAGTTTGAAACCGCCTGTAGGAGTTCTGCCGCATATATGGCAGCGCTCCACATTCAGCATCTCCTCGGACGCTGAGGTAATAATCAGTGAATCGTCTTCGTCGTCTTCAATGTCATTGAGATTCACATCTTCCTGAGTCGCGGAACCCGTATCGAAATAGAAATCGTCTGATTCCTCGGGTTCAGGATGCTCTTCTTCCAACTGTTCTTCAGGGGGATTGAAATCATCGGTCTTTGTATCATATGTTGCTTTTTCGGGTTCGCTTTCTTTGGCAGCAGGAATAGCAGAATTTCCATTGTAGTGCCTCGGAAGGAGGTCTACGAATGGGTACATCCTGTCTTGAAGTATCCTGCCCTGCTCCATTTCGACACCTTCACTGAGAATGTTGGGGGAAGAATCGACCTTTTCCCTCGCTTCTTCTCTGGACATTCCGAGTTCAGTCATGAGCAGATCTATTACTTTGATTTTTTCATCTTCTCTGGTAAGTCTTACAAGAAGAAGGTCGACCATTCTGCTGCTGTTCAAATCAGCCTCTCTTCTGGTCGAGGGCAAGGGAGAACTGACGGTGCAGTCTGCGCATAACAATACGGCTTGCTTTTCTGAGGGTTTCAAACACTCCTGTGCCGTCCGTGGCAATTGACTCGATACAGGGAACCCTCTCGAGACCGAGCCGTTTTCTTATAACATCGGTTGGAAGAATGTCGGGAAGATCTCTTTTGTTTGTCTGGAGTACAAGGCTCAGTCCCTTTCGCTTCGAACTTGAGAGGTTATCCTTAAGGTCGCGCAGACTTGCTATATTGGCATCCATTCTGGCTCTCTGAGAATCGGCAACGAATATAATTCCGTCAACACCCTGAAGAATCAGATGCCGGCTGTCTGTGTACATTGCCTGTCCTGGTACACTGTAGAGATGGAGTCTTACCTTGAATCCGTAAATGGAGCCTGTGTTTATGGGAAGGAAATCAAAAAACAGGGTACGTTCGTTACCTGTAGCCAGCGAGATAAGCTTTCCACGATCACTGGAAGGTATCTGACTGTGGATGAACTTGACGTTTGTTGTTTTACCGGACAATCCAGGTCCGGCGTATACTAATTTGCAATCGATCTCTCTTGAACTGTAGCTAACTGTTGCCATCAGTGTTTTCCCCGTTTCCAGAATCCTCTTCATCTATCTCGATATCCGTAATACCTTCTTTCATTCCCTTTCTGAACATATTGAGTGCCTGACCAACTGACCTGGCCAGATCAGGAATTCTTTTTGCTCCGAAAAGCAATAGAAGAACAACGACTATCAGTATTATTTCACCGGTACCTGGACGAAACATCATAACATCTCCTGCCCGCAGTAACTGATCAGAACCAGCGGTAAAGATAACCTACAAACATCAGTCCTGCAAAACTCATGAGATTCAGCTTAAAAGCAATCTCCTGCAGAGCAAACCTGAATACGATCAGATCGAAACCGAGCGGCCCTACTGAAAACTCCAGAGCACCTCCGAAAAATGATCGCAGAGCTGTGGACGATTCAGGCAGAAGAGCTGCTATCGCTTCACCGAATACAGTACCAGTCATCATTCCGAAGAAAGAAATGGTTATCCAGAATGCAGTAGAGCGATTGTGAAGCAAAACTCCTCCAGCAATTGTAATCTATTCCAGCGAACTTACTGAATCAACCCCTGAATCATGAATCCAGGGAAAGCCTCTTTTCAATAACACAATAGCTACAATACCAGTAATGGTTCCTGAAAGGGTACCCCACATTATAAGGGGCAGCAACAGTGCGCCTGCAGGAAGGCCCGGAAGCAGCACGGAAGCTGTCAGGAGCTGTGCTGAGAGGCTTCCCAGACTCCCGGCGACTGACATTCCGGTGACCGAAAGTATCTTTTTAACACTCCCCATCAAAAGTGCTGATGCGATTCCGCCGATAAGAGACAGCAGATATGTTGGTGTCGCAAGGGTACCTATTACTAATGCTGCACCTGTCGACCTGAGAATATTAACCCTCAAACCTGTCCAGAACCCGTATCTGGCAATTGCTGCAACAGTGATTACGTTGGCAAGCCCAGGCTTGATAAAGGGAATCGGTCTTGGGATGATGTTCTCTATAACACCTGCGCCTATTGCCAGTAATACCAGCAGAACTTCTATTTTAACCCTGTCTGCTCTCTCTTCAGTTGACTTGGGCATCTACCGCTTCTTCGAGAAGGGATTCCACCTGCTCAAATAACCGGGCGGCATTGAAGCATCTCTTTGCCCTCTTCAATGCCCCCTCTGCAAGAATAGAATGAAGATCCGGGTCGTCAAGTTTCATCAAAGCCCCGGCCAGAGCAGCAGCATCACCGGGCGGGATGACCAGCCCTGATACACCGGAAGCGTTTACCCATGGTACTCCGGTAGAAAGTGCCGTACTTATGACGGGAATACCGCATGCCATTGCTTCGGTTTGAACCATACCGAAAGCCTCGCTTCTAAGAGTGGATGGAAGAACAAGGCATCTGGCCTGCTGATAGAGTTCCACAAGCTCCAGATCCGAAGGATCGCTTACAATGGTAACATTGAGCTTCTCCTTCCGGATCCTCATTCGTACTCTGCTCTCCAGTGGACCTCCACCGACCATAAGAAGTCTTCGCCGGGGAAATTCGTTCCATGCATCAAGAAGAACTTCGATACCTTTGTACTTTCTGAACCTTCCTACAAAGAGGACGTAATCTTCTTTAACCGTCCTGTCAGGTGGTTTGAAAACATGAAGATCGGAACCTATGGGTATCACCGTGGTATTTTCAAGTACAGAAAGATACTTTGATGTATCACGGTAGGTATCCGATGTCGCTATAACCCTGAAAGCACCTTTTAAGAATCTTCTGAGAAGCGGACCATAAAGCGGAAGAAAGAAAGCCTGCCTTACAATATCACTGTGGTAAGTCACAATGTATGGAGTATCGCGCCCTGAAAGCATCCATGCAGCAACAGCTGAAGGAAGCGGAAGATGGAAGTGCAGAACATCCGCAGGAGTATTTTTCAGTATCCTGTGCAGACCAGGAGATACTGGATTTGAGAGAATTCTGCAGATACAGGGGTAAATCATGACATTGAACCCCGATACCTGCTCTTGAGCATCACTACCACCCGCTACAAGAACATCAACTTCATGTCCCTCAGAGGAGAGATACTTCGAGAGGTCGTGAATGTATCTCTCGATACCGCCCCTGACGAATGGGTGGATATCCTTGTAAACCTGCAGTATCCTCATATTCGGAACTCCTCATACACCTTTAGCACTTCTCTGGCCATCCGTTCGTTGGAGAAACCCGCTGCGAAATCTATAAGCGCTTCCGTGTCATGTTCACTTTCAAGTGAATGAAGAATGGATTCGGAAATCGAATCAGAATCAAAGCCTTCAGAAACAATGGAGATCCCTGAGTAGATCTCCTTCAGGGCGGAAGCCGGGGTGACCACCGAAGGGACTCCAGCTGAAGCAGCCTCCAGCGGAGGAAGTCCGAACCCCTCGTAAAAAGATGGATATACAAGAAGCTCCGCTCCGCAGATGCAGCTTTTCAGCATATTTTCCGAAAGAGGTCCGGTAAGTATAACACCCTCAGTATCAGTAAGTCTTCTTTTCAGTGCAGCAGGACCCCAGCCCCATCTTCCAGCGATCACAAGACGGAGATCGGGATGAATTCTATTCACAACCTGCCAGGAATCCAGCAGGGCAGGAATATTCTTCCTCGGTTCGATGGTACCTGCAAATACTATGTATTTCCCCTGGACCGAGAATGCTTCTCTGAAAGCACCAGGGTCAGCCTTGAATGAACCGGTTGAAAGGTAGACTCTTCGTATTCTCTTATCTTTAATTCCAAGGTATTTCCTAGCTCCGGCAGCAGTTGATTCACTGTCAACCATTATCACATCCGCTTTTCCGGCTACTTTCCTGAAGTGAAGACGGTAATAGACAGATCTGAGTGGCGGGAACCATGAGGGATTTCTGCAGAATGCAAGATCATGGAGTGTAACCGCGCATGGAACAGAGTTGAGCGCCCGTCCTGAGAAGGCGGGAAGATGAACAATTGATGGAGAAATAGATGCTGTGAGTGAAGACCGCATACTGTTTTCGTTGATTACCTTGCGAATGCTTCCACCGAAATTCTTATAAGATAGAGCCTGGGCTGGAGTCAAAAGTTCTCTCCCGATAAGAGCAAATACGGATGCATCACACTGATCAAAACCTTCAAGAAGTCTCTTCAGATAAACGCCCGTTCCGCCTCTGTTGGAAAGGGAATCAGCGTAGATTACAGCTGCTGCAGGGCAGTCCGGACGATGGGAATTACTAGATTTCAATTCTGCATGAACTGCCGGCATTTATGCTGGCGGCAGAACCGGATATTTCCGCCTCGTTACCTATTATGGAATCATGGATATTTACGTTACTCAGAGTAGTATCTGACCCTATAATCATGTTCCTTACAATGGAACCCTGAATTCTGGAACCTGATGCGATTGAAACGTATGGACCTACGATGGAAGAGAGAATCTCCACGTCGTCATCTATGCTTACAGGGGGCACTATAACAGAAGAGCAATGTTCCGCATCCGATAACCCTGTTCCCATTTCAAGAAGAATCCGATTTGTTTCCAGAAGAGTATCAGGTTTACCGCAATCGAACCAGTCTTCAACTTCAAAGCATCCGAATTTCCTTCCCTCGACAAGCATAAGCTGCATGGCGTCAGTCAGCTGGAACTCCCCCTTTGTCTGCCTGCCGCTTGCAATCAGCCTTGAGATTGCATCCATAAGAACCATTCCTGAGGAGAATCCGTAAATACCGACTATTGCCAGGTCGCTGACGAATACTGAGGGTTTCTCTACAAGTTCAGTAACACTGCTGCCGCTGCGAACAACAACACCGAATCGGCTAGGGTCTGCAACCCTTTTAACCGCGATCATGTTTGAATCTTCGCTGTATGCGCGGGAAAGGTCAGCGTTGAAGATAGTATCCCCCAGCACAACAAGGGTCTGTTCGTCATCGGTCATGGGTGATGCCAGATAGACTGCAGATGCAAGCCCGTCCATTTTTTCCTGAATTGCGTAATCAACCTTAATGTCAGGATAATTCAACCTGGTCCAGTTTACGATCTCATCGCCAAGATATCCTACTATCAGTGTTATATGGTTCACGCCGGAAGCCGTCAGCTTATCGATGATATGCCCGAGTACCGTGTTACCAGCCAGACGAATAAGGACCTTGGGTACGGACCATGTGAGCGGCCGCATTCTCGTTCCTTTTCCTGCAACCGGGATTATGGCGTGCATTTAACTCCCCCGATAGATTTCATCCCGATGTATCTCATCAAGTATGATTTCGGGATATTTGGATTCAACATAATCTAGAACACATCTTCTGATCTCGCCTGAGGATTTCAATATGAGTGCCTTCTTTGAAAGGGATTCGGCATCATTCATACTGATGACACTGATCATCTCTTTTACATCAGGTATGAGCGTCATAGGTACGCTTAGCTCATTCACACCGTATCCGAGCAGAAGAGGAATTGCCAGAGGATCGCTGGCCATCTGTCCGCAGATTCCAACCCACTTCCCGGCTTCCCTGCATTTAGAGACAACTATATTGATCTGCCTGATGACTGCAGGATGAAATGAATCGAAGAGGTTTGACACGTATGGGCTGCCTCTGTCAACTGCAAGTGTGTACTGCGTGAGATCGTTTGATCCTATAGATACAAAAGCACTGTGCGGGAGCAGCAGATCAATTCCCAGAACCGCTGCGGGCGTTTCTATCATGATGCCGAGCGGCGGGATATCTCCTCTTGGAATCCCCTCACGATCAAGGTCAGCCGCGATATTATCCAGCATGTACCTGACCTGCACAATCTGATCGTATCCTGTGATCATTGGAAGCATAATCCTGGCGTTGCCGAATCTTGCAGCTCTCAGGAGTGCCCTGAGCTGACTTATGAATTTCTCCGGACGGTCAAGACAGATCCTTATCCCCCTCCATCCCAGAAAGGGATTTTTTTCAACGGTGGGGATAGAATCAAGAAACTTGTCCCCTCCCAGATCCAGCGTCCTTATGATCACAGGATCAGGATTAAGAGTCTGCAATACATGCCTGTAGGCTCTGAAATGCATCTCTTCTTCATCCTCTGCCTCCGGAGAGAGAAGTCTTATGAACTCGGTCCTGAACAGACCTATTCCACGTCCTCCGAAACGGCCGACCTGATCTGCTTCCTGAGAGAATTCAATATTTGCAGAAAGCT
>QNDS01000105.1 GCA_003644925.1 Candidatus Fermentibacterota bacterium | reverse complement strand
TGTGTTCTTGCATCGATCTATCGTGCGATAGAGTCAGAACCTAATTTATCCCTTATCTATGATGATAAATGTACCGGATTTAAGCAGGCATTTATGGATGATCCGGGGTTGGTGGTTACACCGACTCCGGGTGCATCTGACACCCCGAGGGGGTTAGGCTCTACACGGCCAACTCCCGTGTGGAATAAAGATGTTCAGCAATGGTAATTAGATAATGGCAACACCAACCGGGCCATTTAGAATTGAGGTTGAAGGGGTTACAGAATTTCAGATTGGTTTAAGCCGGTTCGGTGAACTTGTGGAGTTCATGCCGACCTCAGTTTGGGATAGTGTTGCCGGTGTATTTTTTAAAGATGAAGAGGAAATATTCCGGGCTGAAGGAAGGCCGGAAGCATTCAAGGCATTAAGCCCGAAATACGAGGCATGGAAGATGGCCAAGTATCCAGGGATGCCCATCATGCAATTAAAAGGTGCCACGAAAGATGCGTTGACGGGTAAGGGTTCCGTGCCGGGAAAGGCCGTAACCATTAAGAAACTTGTTAGACGAAAGGGGACTACGGGAATTACAATGGGTGTGAGAGGTCCATACCAACTACGGCATCAGTTCGGACGCGCCGGGATGCCACAAAGAAAGATCATCCAGCCCACGGCGGCCTTACTTATTAAATATGCAAAGATAATGCAAGCGGCATTAGTGAAGATTGAGCGGGAATCATTCGGGGGGATTACAGGAACATGATTTACGGAACATTGCAGGATGTAAAAGCATTTTTAATCTCCGATTTTGAATCGGCCCTGGCTCATGTCGAGGGTATATATGGTTTAACTGCGGATCGTTGGCAGTTCATGGACACCTATCAAAGTAACGGGCAACAGTTCCCGTCAGTATCAATACTTGCCAATAACCAAACAGCGTTCATATTTCCGACTCCAGGGAATAGTAACAATCCGGGGTTTAAGATCAACAGACGATTTGATAACGTCCAAATTATAGTATGGCATCGGGGCAACCGGGCAACCTCAAGACGCATAGAAGATAATGTCATGATGTACATGGATGCATTTGATTATCTATTCACGAATGAGGCCAACTTAAATGATGAGCGAAAATATAGACATGTACGAATTACGGGGACGGACTTTACAGACTTGTTCCCGGAGGATATAAGGCAAACACAGGGCGCACTGATAAAGGGTGCTGTGTTTAGTATTGAGGTCAGACCAAACTAATAAGGAGTTTGAAATATGGCTACGACACAAACAAGTGTACAGAATCAAGACAACATTATTTTAGAATCAGCTAAAATAGAATATAGTCTTAATGACGGGAATACGTTAGTTAACCTTGGCTTGGCTGACAATGTATCATTAACTTTTGCATCCACACCGAGGGATGTACAGCCTGGAAACGGACCGGCACCGGATGTGGTGAAAGGATCAGCTGCCCAGTCCGCAGAAATATCTGCGGATTTATGGGAACTCGGAATGCAGGCACTCGAAGATTTAACCGGTGGGTTATTTACGAAAGGTGCCATTGCCGGAACTGTGGTAACAGGTGGTGTTGAAGACATCGCTGCCGACACTACCACTGACGGTGGATTTACAGCATTCACGGGTCAGCAGTATGACGAATCAGTACCAACGGCTATCGGCATAATAGATACATCAAATTCTTATGTCCTTGATACTGATTACAGGATTATCAAGATGGGTAATTTGTGGGGCGCACTCTGGATGTCCGGCAGTGTATATGATCCAACCCTGGTTATCTCGGTTACATCCACATACACCCCGGCATCTGAAGAGTATACCACCGTTGGCGGAACCTCCGCTCAGACGGACGTGTTTATGAAAGTAACTCAGATCGTTCCGAGAACTGATGTTACATATGATGTCCATAACATTTGGGAGTTCTTTAAATGCTTTCAAACCGGGGATCTGGTAACAGCTTTAAAGAATAAAGATGATACCGATCCTGCCGCAAGAATTCCGTTGACCATGACGGCGGAGCTTGATTCTGATAGGGCCGTTGGATCACAGCTGATGAAAATTAGACGTTTACAGGTGGACCATTAAAGTAGGTTTTACTCCCTTCTTTCTAACCTTAGAGGGGAGTAATTTATTACGGTTGTAGGAGGCCAAGACATGAGTATTAATAACGGAAAAGAAGAACGAAAGACATTTGATTTTTTGGGGTTCACGTTAAGGGTAGATAAGATCCCAGCCGGATGTGCAATACCATTTACGATTGAGATTGATAAGGTCAGGAAAATTTCATTGAAAGCGGCGGAGTCAATCGCAAGTGAAGCGGATAACGTGGACCAAATTAATGATCTGACAATCAAGTATTTTATGGAGCCTGAACATTTACAGGAAGCCCATGAATTAATGTTACAGACAATAAAAGCGATTTCAGTATTTACAGAGTACATCACTGATGGTGAACTGACAGAGAAGCATATCCTGATGAACGCCGATCAAGAAGAAGTCAATGAATTAATGATCGTCATTCAGGAGGCCATAAATGCCCCTTTAAAAAAGCATTTGGAAAATCTGAAGAAGAGGGTAGTCCAGTAGAGATAAAATTAAAACCTTATATAACTAAAGAGTTGCTCCGGGTTAAACTTGATTATGAAGAAATGATTCAGAGGATAGGGTTTTATTTTAATATGTCAAGAAAAGAGATACTATGGGAAATGACATTGGTTGATTTGTTCAACTACAATAAGAATTCCCTATATTTTTATCTTGAGTCTCAAGGGAAAAAAGTTAAAAAACCAACGGGCATGCAGGATCGGGAATATCAAAAAGAGCATAAGGAACGATTGCTCAAACTATACGGGGAAGGGTAAACCGTGGCTACGATAGCAGAGTTAGTAACAAAATTTGTCGCCGATACAAAGAGCTTTGATAAAGGCGTTAAGAAAGTCAGCAAAGGAACTAACGCTTTTGGTAAAGGTGTTGTTGGTGCGGACACTAAGTCAAAAGGGCTTAATAAAACATTACTTGCGTCTGCTAAATCCTATCTCGGGCTTGCTGCCGCTATTGGTGCTGCTGTTAAAATTGGCAAGGAAGCCATAAAAATATTTGCCGAGTTTGAACAGACGATGGCCAATGTTAAGGCCGTCACAAAAGCCACACCAGAAGAATTCTTTCGACTCAAACAAGCCGCAAAACAAGCCGGGGAGACAACCCGGTTTTCTGCGACTCAGGCCGCTGATGCTTTATATTTCCTGGCATCTGCCGGTTTAACCGCTGCCGAATCCTCCGAAGCTCTTGAGGGTGTCTTATTACTTGCCGGGGCCACAGCGTCGGACCTGGGGTCCACAGCGTCCACCGTGACGGCGGTATTATCCCAATACAGTTTAGAATCCACCGAAGCCGCAAGGGTTGCTAACGTATTTGCAGCAGCTACAGCGAATTCTCAGGCGACGATTGAAAAATTGACCGGGGCGTTTCTCCAGGTTGGTCCGGTTGCCGCCGGTCTTGGTATATCTTTAGAGGAAACCACCGGAGCATTAGAGCTTTTATTCAATGCCGGTTTCCGGGGGGAGACCGCCGGACGTGCATTGAAATCCGCGCTTGCTGATTTATCAAACGAATCCGGGGGAGCAAGTAAAAAATTACAGGCTCTTGGTATATCATTTAATGATGTAAACCCGGAGGCCGTCGGTTTAAGCCAGGCTATACGGGTATTACAGGAAGCCGGATTAGGTACAACTGAAACATTAGATATTTTTGGTAAAGTCGCCGGTCCACAAATGGCCGTTCTTATTAAGCAGGGTGGGGATGCGATAGATGAGTACACCGAAGCGGTAACGGGAACCAATGAAGCTGCAGAACAGTATGCTATTCAGAACGACACACTTGCCGGGGATCTTGATATATTAAAATCAGTTACTCAAAGTGTTGCTATAGAATTCGGGGAAGGGTTTGCCCCGGTCATACGGGACACTATTCAAGCACTCATTGGACTAATAAATTTTCTTAAACCACTCATTGAAATACTGGCAATTTTGGGTGGAGTAGGAATACGAATATTACTATCCGGGTTCAATGCTTTTGGTGTAGCTATAGGATGGGTCGGAAATCAATTTTCAAAGCTCCTCGATATTATTGAAGAGTTTACTATAAGTATTAATAGGAGCATCCAGGAAAATGCATTTCTCCAATCGGCCCTGGATAAAGTAAAAGGTGCAGTTGGTAACTTAAGAAGAGAAGAAGAGAAAAGCCTGGAGACAGGGGAAGAGGCATCAACACAATTAGCCGCCCGTGCGGTTGCTATTAAACAATTCATTGAAATAATGAAGGAAGAGTTACGGCTTAAACAAGAGCTTGCAGATATTGAAAAGGAAAGAATTGAAGTCATAATCGAAGCACGGGAAAAAGCCAAAATTGCATTTGAAGAATCCAACAGGGAGATAAAAGCGCAATTAGATTTGGGCGTTATATCTCAAGAAGAATATTCTGATAAAGTTATCGCTGCTAACAGGGCACTTATTGATTCAATAATAGATATAGGGATAGAAGGGAACTATGCTAATTTAATTGATGACCCCGTGATTGAGGCAGCGGTTGCTGCTATTAACAAATTAACGGCTGCCAATGAATTAGTATCCGCCGAATTAGAAAATCAGGAAGCCATTGAAGAGTCATTGAGACTTACACAAGAGGCAAGAAGTCAGGCGGCCCTCGATGCTGCTCTAAAAGAAAAGCAAGCATTAGAGGACACAACACGATCAGCTGAAAATTTAAAACAAACATATATAGATATTGCAACGAGCATACCAGGGCAATTAGCCAGTATGTTTAATGCTATATCCACACTCCGGGAAGCGAACACAGATGCAGCGGTTCAGGCTCTTGAGGCTGAAGGCGCAGCCCGTATAGCAGCGGGTGAAGATGAAGTTTTAGTTAGAGAAGACATAGAAAAGAAAAAAGCAGAAATAGAATATAGGGGCGCGCTTGCAGGGTGGAAGCTACAACTTGCATCGAGCATAGCATCAGGCGCTCAGATGATAATACATGGTTTCTTGACCCAGCCGTTCATACCCGCAGGGCTTATAGCGGGCGCACTTGCAACAACCTTGGCAGCTATACAGATTGGCGCAGTGTCGAAAGCTAAACCTCAGAAACAATTCGCCACTGGTACAGCAGGGTTCACCGTTCCTGAAGGGTTCCCGGATGACAAATTTAATATCGGCCTGACATCAGGGGAGCGGTTTTCTGTGGACACCCCAAACCAGCAAGGCATTGGAAATGACAATTTGAAACAAACAATTATCGTTCAGCTCAATGATGGTGTAATATTTAGAACTGTCAACAGAGGGATTCAAGACAGAAAGGTGATAGTAGCATGAGAGTCGGATATGTCAATCAAGTATTCACGAACAGCATTTCCTCTAATTCCCTGACACCGGGATTCCCTGCTATCAATATTCAAGACCCCAGGATGTCCCGGAAGTGGCAAGCACTCGCAACGGGCATAAACTATGTGGACGTAGGGACGGTTGCAATAACGGCATCAATGGCGTGTATCAATGCCCATAATGCCGTGTCAGGGGACACATTAAAACTTGAGGGGTATAGTGATTCAGGGAGAACATCCTTGAGTGTCAGTCACACATTCACGCTCATAGAATACGGTACAGCGATAGTCTTCACAGAGGCAACTCTATATTGGCGCTTCGCGTTTAATACAGTTCCAATTATAGAGGTTGGAGGTTTGTTCCTGGGGGACAATTTAATACTCCCGTCCTATGAGATAGGCCATAGTTTTTCCGAGGTTGCCAATGATGATTTTTATATCTCGGATACACAGCAACTCTACGGCATAAATAAATCGAATTACAGAAAAGCATCTTATCTATTACCGATTACCACATGGGATGAGAAGGATGAGATAACAACGTTCTGGAAAGCTATGGGCCGGTCAACAGCATTCTATTTATTACAGTATCCAGACCGGCAGGATTTAAGGCGGCTATTTTATTGCCGGTTACTCAACGAAGAATTACTATGGCAAGAGCATGAGAAGAATATTCAACTCTATAAAGATTTAGTGATAAATATCCAGGAGGTATTTTAAATGGCCGGTTCAATTATAGGGGCACCCAACAGCCCTCCCACCGCTGATGCTGATTGGGATAAGGTTGTTAATAATTATGTTGTCGGGGGTAAGGGACAGAATAGTATTTCATTAACCAATTGGGTATCGGCTAATACGACACTCCCGGCTATTGCAGCGGGTTCCTCCATAGAAATAAATGGAGCCTTCGCCACGTTCGGAACTGAAACGGCCATTACCGGGGGAAGCTCTGGAACGATTTATTTATACATTGATGTGACCACAACTCCCGGAACACCACTACCGAAGTTTACCAATTCAGCCCCAACATGGGATGATGCAAAAGGTGGATGGTATTCCAGTAATGACCGGTACACCGGGCACTTCATGACATGGAACGGTGCCTCTGCATATACTGAAAAAGGCGTATTTGATGCAGCAGAGAAGACAGGGTTAACAATAAAGAAACACATTGATGGGAGTATTATAACTTTAGATGGTGTAATAGATGGAACAGAAATAAGCGGGACGGTGATCACAGGCACAAGTTTAGATATCAACGGAAATGCAGACATATCAGGGAACCTAACAGGTGTCGATGCTCTAACAGCAAGTGGGAAAATTACAGGCGCGGAGCTAGAGGGTACAAGCCTGGATATAAACGGTAGTGGGGACATTTCAGGGAACTTAATTGTAACCGGCGACATTACCACCGATAGTGTTATGACTGACAATATAAAATTAAAGACTAAAAAATTTACTGGAACACTTGATTCTAGCGGAAATAAAACAATCGCTCATGGACTAGATTGGTCAAAGATCCTTGGAGTATCTTTTGCCATACAAAGAGACAATGGGTATTACTATTCTCATATGGCGATATACACGGTTAGTGGTACCTATTGGCAGACCGTTTATTTCGACTCCACAAACTGTGTTTTAAATTTTAATTTTTCAAATGACTGGACCTCAAGACCATACAGATTGATTATATTTTATGAAGATAATTAGGGGTATATGAACAGTTTAACGATAGGACAGCTTGATTTATCCTCACCCTATGATACATTTGTACCGAGTGGTTTAAGTGGGTCATGGAAAAGAACACTCTACTTATCAGCGACAGATAAAGCAGCGTGTTTCTGGGAAACCTTGTGGGCTGTTCCGTATGACTCGTTAAACTCTGACCCATTAATAATAGGCTCCGTTACAGCTGATGCACGTCCATTATTAACAGCAGGTTCCATAAATGAGCTTGCAACTCAAGACAATTCCTTTTACTGGGATAATACCAACCAGACAATTTACATATCCTTTGATCTATATAATCAATATTATATGTTTGGGTCCATCACTTTAGGAGAGTCATTCTCATTTGTCAATCGGGCACAGCTTGATGATGCCGGGTTCCCCACCGATTCCACATTGGACGGGTTTTACTTTGACCCGAGGTTAAAAACAGGGACGGTGAATGATGAGCAAACAGCCGATGATTTAGGTCAAAATAAAATGACCTTTGATTCCTTCTCATTTGATATTGATACATCAGACGGGCAGTACGATAATGTCAGACCGCAGGTGATCGGCCAGGGCGGGAGAATTCTCTATGGTGAGAGTGAAGACAAACTTACATTTGATGATTTAGAGGTTATCCGTTTTGGTGTTGTCACAAATGTCAGTTACCCTGATGGGAATACGCTGCGGGCATTTATTGAAGACCCGAGAAAATCCTGGGCGAATAAAGTTAATACAGAAACACTCAACCAAACTCTATGGCCCAATCTGGATGATAAGAATGTTGATAAATTTATCCCGTTAGTCATAGGGACTCAGGACAACGTACCGACGGTGCAAGTTGATACAACGAAGTTTTTATTCTCCACAGAAACATATGGGGACGTCACGGCATCAACAGTGTATGTTGATAAAGTCAGTACTTCCTTCACGGATAACCTGGACGGAACGGTAACAATTTCCGGGTACACCGATGGTGATGTGACGATTGACGCTGTAGGAATTGACAAGGGTAATATTGCGGAAATAGTCATATGGCTACTTGATGAGTTTATCGGTCTTCAATATAACACAACAAACTATAACACGACCGAAGTACAGGAAATTATTGATGCGGCCTATGACGGTGGAATATATTTTGGTACAGATGGAACAAGTGTCCAGGAGGCCATTGACTTTTTACTCGGGTCAATTAATGCAAGGATCTACACTCAAAGCAGCAAGTACACCATGCGGGACTTGAATGATAGAACGCCGGTGTATGAATTATCCGATGACGAGTTATTAAAAATCCCGGCACCCTGGGAGTTTGACAGTAAAAGTTTCTTTAGTTCTATCCGGGTAAAATACAGAAAGCAGTGGGAAGAAAAAGAATACTACGAATTATTTGACAACTCCAAAAGGTCCGAGGCGTTAGAAAATAATGCCGTGGAGGTTCCTTTTGAAATTGAAACTGCACTCCGGACATCCACCAATGCCCAAAGTATAGCCACCCAACGATACCTCCGGGGGATACTCGCCCAGCAGCTTGTTCATATTTCCCTGGCGACAAGTATCACGGCAGAGCTGTATGATTATATATATTTCACACATAATAGGCGGGGAGTATCTACCCCGATAACAGAGCGTGCAATTTATGAAGTGATAGCGATATCAAAAATAAATAAGACCATGACACTACTGTATATTGAAGATAGTCCGGCACCCCCGGCACCGATAGTGATACCAATAGGAGCTGAAGAAATGTTTAATGATGATATGTTTAATGATAATTTTATGAGGGGCACCCTATGAGTAATTCAGATGTTTATGCAAGAAAAGTCGGGGAGTATCAGGACTTTACATTTATAGAACATTCAGCAGCGGGTCTAGTATCAAAGAGATTGGAATTCTTTGGAGTGTACATTGCAGCCAGTAATATTTCAATCTACTCAGATGCAGAGGGCACAAACCAACTAATACTTAATACTGATTATTCCCTTATTGAAAAAGATGCAACCGTCACGACAGAGGAAAGTGTTGACGCATGGAAAACATACACGGTGGATAATGCCACATATAGGGATGTTCCTCTGTATATTACCATGAGAATATGGGGAGGGTACACACAATATAACACCCCATCGCCTATTCATGAATGGCCGAATTACGGTGAAATTCTCCCAGCGGGTTCAGAGTTATTCCTCGACGGTTCTAAATCGTTCATAAGTTCAGACAATAGAGAGCCAGTTGTTGACGTTGTGGATTATATCCCTGCTATTGAAACCATTGATGGTATCGATTATGAAC
>QNDS01000104.1 GCA_003644925.1 Candidatus Fermentibacterota bacterium | reverse complement strand
TCCGGGAACCATGGTGAGTCTCTGCGAATCCGGTATCCTCAATCTCTCGATGAATACGCAGATACCCGTAGCTGATGTAGCGGATATGATGACCGGCATTAATGCCGGCCCTGTAAGTATCCCCGATATCAATGCGACACTGTCCTTCCCTGCTGAAACCTCTGAAGGTGCTGTATATCGTTATACGGTAAACGGATGGGAGCAGCAGGAGAGTTACTATCAGGATGGAAGAATGTGCGCAATCGTTGCTGAAAGCGGAAACTACGTTTACGGAGAGGCTCCGGGTGTTTACTCACCGGAGATCCCCGCTGAATTCCGCTTCGGAGGAACATTCCCCAACCCCTTCAGCGCGCAGGCGGCAATAAGCTTCTCTCTGCCCTCTGCAGGGCGTGTGAATGTAATTATCTATGACATGAGTGGCCGTGCTGTCAGAACTCTTTCTGACACTGAGATGCAGGCTGCTGAACATACACTTATGTGGGACGGTCTCGATGAAGCTGGTAATGCGGTAGGTGCGGGAGTTTACTTCTGCCGGCTGCATGCATGCGGAGAGACGTTCACACAAAAAATGCTCCGGATAGAGTAGGAAGGAGGGAGAAATGAAACAGATACTAGCAATAGCAATCCTGAGCTCCCTCGTACTGCTTGGTGGTTGTGGAGATCAGCTTCCCACGGATCTTCCTGATGTGATCGGATATCAGGGATTCATTCAGCTGGGATGGGATTCCTACAGCGCCGGAAACTTCGAGATAGCACTGGATTACTTCCACGATGCCATCGACATAGACCCGGCAATGCCTGAAGGCTATATGGGCGCCGGCTGGTCATCACTGTACCTGCCTGATTACTGGAGAATTGCAGACGACTACTTCTTCATGGCAATTCAGAACGAAACCGGGTACTATCCTTTAGGCGGATATGCCGAATCACAGGTTCAGGATACTATGTGGACAAACTTCGAATGTCTGCATCCCGACCTGCCCGCTGCCGTGCTGGACCTCATACTCGCAGAGACTGCTGACTCCGGTCTTGTATGGGTAGGGGAACAGATAGAAGGCATAGTTGGCAGTGTTGATATGCCATTCCGCTTCCAGCCGCTTAAGAGCGGTGTGCTGGCTATGTTTGTAGCTGCCAACAGTTACACTACGGCTAACTGTTACGTCGACAGTATTGCCGGTGGATGGGTCTACCTGACCGTACCTATGGTAACTATGGATGTCGGAGAAGAAGACTACTACACATGGATCAGCGTAGATGAACAGATCAACTACGAGTATCGCGTGTTCAATCAGACAGGCGCTGCAGATGGACAGGTCTTCTGGGACGCTCTTGCCGGATGCTGCATGCTGCAGGATATCCGGGGAGAGAATGGAGATCCCCTTCTGGGCTGTGTATCTGCCTGGGTGCTTGACGAACAGGTCAGCCCTTACATCTTCGGCTACGGTGAGATCTACGAAGGACATGAAGTAGTATCCAACCTTCAGCTGAAGGGTACAGCCGCGTCGCTGGCCTTCGCCAATCAGTACTTCAAGTTCGCATGGTTCATTTGCACGAGCGAGGGACTGGCCCTGGATCTTGTTCCGGGTGATCCCGATTTTGTTACAGGACTCATGTCCGTAATAGAGTTCATGCTGAACAACTAGATCGAGCTCGAAAAGAGGAAGACCCCCCGGCAATGCCGGGGGGCCTTCCTGCATCTGCGGCCCCGGTTAACTAATAGGAGGGAGGATCTATACTGAAGATATCGTAATTTGCGTCTCCACTGATCCTGTTTGAAGAGAATACAAACCAGCCTGCTCCGGGGTTCCAAGCAGGGTAGATATCGTCTTGGGGATCATCAGTAACTGCAACGATACTGGATCCGTCGAGATTGCTTATCCAGATATCGTAATTACCGGATCTGTTGGAAGAGAAGGCGAACCAGTCGTTCTCAGGCCCCCAGCAGGGATGGATGTTATCGTATGAATCCTCTACAACCGCATGAGGGTCAGAACCGTCGGGTCTTATAAGCCAGATATCCGAATGACTGCCGTACGAAACCTCGAAAAGGATCCATTGTCCATCCGGTGAATAGGAGGGGCGCAGGCAGTCGAACTGCGGAGTATAGAACTCAAAGGGAATAAGAAGAGAATCTTCCTGATACACGGTTTTCCAGAGTCCCCAGTAATCATTTTCATAGGTACAGAGAAGAAGAGAATCTTCACCCGCGGTCCAGGTGGGATGCAGGTGATTCTTAGCATTGCTGACAACTACAAGCATTGGACCCAGATTACCCGGCACGGTTCGTACGGTCGAGGTTGAATCGGTGATGTAGGTTGTATATACTATTAAGCCCTGTTCACCGCTCCAGCAGCCGTTTGGTCCTGCTGATTCATCATCAGTGGAACCGGCAACTGCTATGGGATCTGAAATGCCATCGTAACCGATTATGGAGTAGGATGAGTTGAAGTAGGATGTGAAGAGCATCACACTTCCACCCGGAGACCATGACAGTGCCGTATCAGGATACACGCTTCCCAGGTAAAGGTAGGCTCCGTCGGGCCATTGCTCCGGCTCCGCCGGGCTGTCGCATGCAGCCAGTATTAAAAGGGTTATCGCAGAAATTGCGAGGAATTTCATCATATAATGCTCCTGTCACAGGTTATTTACACGGTTTTGCTACTCGAAAAAGTACCAGTGTATTTCAGCAAGACTCTCTGGTTATCTTTGCTCCGAGATCCTTTAATCTGTCTACCAGATTTTCGTACCCTCGTTCGATCTGGTGGACGTTTCGAATGATACTGGTGCCGTCTGCACACAGGGCGGCAGTCAGAAGGGCCATTCCAGCCCTTATATCCGGGCTGATCACATCTGTTCCATGCAGCGCGGATGGTCCGGAGACAACTACTCTGTGAGGGTCACATTGTATTATTGCCGCGCCCATTGCAACCAGTTTATCTACGAAGAAGAGCCTGCTCTCGAACATCTTTTCAAAGATCAGCGCTGTTCCCCTTGCTTGGGTAGCCACAACTACAGCTGTACTAGTAAGATCGGGAGAGAAGCCGGGCCATGGAGCGTCGTACACTGTAGGTATTGAACCGCCGCGGTCCGGCTGAACAACAAGTTCCGCCGAGCCGTCAATGATCAGACATTCCGCGTCGGATTTGACTGAAATACCTAATTTTGAAAAGCCATTCATTATCGGTTTAAGGATAAACGATGGTACATCCGGTATCCTGACCAAGCCGCGGCAGCATGCCGCCAGTCCGATAAAACTCCCTATCTCAATATGGTCAGGTGTAATTTCATATTCTGTTCCATGAAGGAGGGTATCTGATCCCGATATACACAAGCGATTTGTACCAATGCCGGTTATCCTGCTTCCCATGGAGATAAGCATATTCGCGAGATCCTGCACATTCGGTTCGCAGGCAGCGTTATAGATCACGGTATCTCCGTCAGCCAGTGCAGCTGCCATAATCGCGTTCTCGGTTGCAGTGACCGAAGGTTCATCAAGGAAAATAGATTCACCGGTTAACCCGTCTGTAGAAAAGGTGAGCATGCTGCCCGAGAAACCGACATCCGCTCCCATCTGCTCGAGGGCGAGGAAATGAGTATCGAGTCTTCGTCTGCCTATGATATCTCCTCCGGGAGGCGGCAGCTTAGCGCGACCCATTCTTGCTACGAGAGGTCCTGCGAGAAGTATTGAAGCTCTTATCTCTTTGCAGGCGGATGAATCGATGCTGTCCGGGTTGATATTGGATGCGTTCAGGCGAATGGAGCTTCCGCCGGGGCGGGTGACCGAAACACCGAGACTAACAAGAAGTGCGATCATGGTCCTAACGTCCCGGATATCCGGAACGTTGTGCAGCGTAACATCTCCATCAGTCAGGAGGCAGGCCGCCAGAATGGGCAGCGCAGCATTCTTGCTGCCGCTCGGCTGGAGGGTTCCAGAAAGAGGGTTTCCACCTTCAACCACGTATATATCTTTGATTGGAAGGTTCATTTACTTTTCCCCTTTCCTGCTGCTTTATCAAGGAGAGTATGGTAAAGATCCGGGTAATCAGCAGGGATCCAGTCCTGTCTGAGGAGCCATCTGATGTAATCTGTATCCTGCGCGGCGATATCCTCCACCAGTTTCCCCCGGTACTTTCCAAAAGAGAATATCTTTACCTCAAGAGCCGATCTGGTAAACTTTACAAGATCTCCCCAGGTATCCTCCGATACAAGATGCATCTGAAGGATGTACTCAATAAGTGATCGGACAAGTTCTGTATCGAACATTGCTCTGTGCGCATCACCGGTGATATCTGCATCCAGATCGAAGCGGTATCTCAGGACCTGGAGGGCATGGGAAGGTATAGATGGCCAGATGTGCCGAGAAAGCCTCAGGGAATCGAGTTTTATCTCTTCTCGAATATTACCGAAAATGCCCGGGAGCTGTCTTTTCAATATCGCCAGATCGTAGGGTAGATTATGCGCGGAGATATAGTCAGCTTTACTGACAATATCTCTGAGCTTCTCTGAAATATCCTCCAGAGGGGGTTTTCCTGCCAGCATGTCATTGGTAATGTGGTGGATTGCTGAAGCTTCCGGCGGTACGGGTTCCGGCGGGAGTACAAGCTCCTGAATTATGATATCCTTACGGGGATCTCGTGCAAAGCCGTCGTAGGTACTGAGCAGGAATGCCACTTCGCATACATGGGCTGTTTCCGTGTCCACGCCCGTTGTCTCGGTATCCAGATAGAGAATTGTGCATTCTTCATCATTGGAGACGGTGCCGGAAAAAAGATCAGGTTCGTTCTTCATAGTCATATTCTAATTGCGCGGGCGGGATTTGAAAACCCGAAAAAAACATGAACGGCTTCATTTTTTGGCATATTTCAGGAATCATGTATAATATTATGTATCAATGGTGCAAGTACGTTGTTCGTAATAGGTTCAATTAGGAGGAATTATGAAATCTATGCAAATACTGGCGGTTGCAATTGCGGCTCTGATAGTCGCATGCGGAGCACAACCGGAGGAGGGGACTGCAGCGTCTTCTCTTGATGTACTCCCTGAGGCTTCTCTGTTCTCTATAGCCATAGTCAATCCTGCAGTAGTGATCTCATCGCTGGACGGGTACGCCTCAGGTGTAGCCCTTATGGGCAACACCGCAGTCTCAGGGTGGATTCTTACCGCTCTTGATTGTGCTGATATGGCTGAAGTGGAAAGCAGACTGGGTGTCGATATCGACGGAAGTATGGTGTTCTTTATGGAGAGCATGATGCCGCAGAGTATAGGAGCGGCTCTGACAGTTACCGATCCAGCCATCTTCTGGGCGAATATCGGGATCACTCCTGAACCCGGGGAACAGCTTGAGGGATACGATGTAAGCATGATTGCAGTCGATTTCGGGAATATATATTTCTGCCACACGAACGGACTTCTTCTTGGAGCAGGCAGCAGAGCAGGGCTTAAGAATATGCTTGAGAACATAGACGGCAGCCTTCCGCCGAATATGCAGGATATACCAGGCGGCAGCTTCTTCATGCATGCGAATATCGAATCATTCGGTCCCATGATGGCTGGCCAGCTTGCTATGATGGAACCGCAGATTCTTGCCGGATTAAGCGCCGAGGGCACCATGGATATGGAACTCATGCAGGGGCTGATGGGTCTCTATTTCGATGCGATCGGTCTTGTTCTGACTGAAACAAAATCTGTGGATTTTGTTCTCTCGTTTGAGCCGGAGTTCATTACCGGAACCTCTTCCGTTGAGTTCGTTACAGGTTCATCACTTGATGAGTACATAATTCCTGTTGATGTTCAGGACCTGAGTGATCTTATCCCTGCGGGTAACGTAATGGTCGCAAGGGTAAGTCTTGATCCGTCAACCAGTATCGCTGCAATGAACGCGGTCTTCAACGCGCTGGGTTTGACTGATCTTCCACAGAGCATGATCACTTTCTGGGCGGAAGCTGCAAGTAATACGGCAATGTCCATGACGATCGATCCGGATAATCCGATGCACATAGTAGCTGTCTACGAAATGCCCGAGGGTACTTCCCTCGAAGATGTGAAGGAAGCTTACGATGTCCAGTTCTCCATGATGTCGGAGTTCATGGATATGCCCGGAGTGACCTTTGCAGCTGTTCAGTATGCAGATTATGCAGGCATTGAATGGATCACATTCGGCATGAACATGGACATGAGCGCAATGCAGCCGGATTCTCCGGCAGAAAGTGTTCCAATGGCTCAAACTGTAGCCTGGACAGCCTGGATGACAGTTGCGGATGGTATTCTCTATATGGAAATGGCTGCCGAACCGGTGACTGTACCTCTCATGCTGGACGGAACGTATCAGGGCGGGACCGCCTTTGCAATGCCGGAGATGCAGAATTTCTCCAGCTCCTCCGAGATGGCCATGCTTCTCAATGTTCCCGAGTACGTGAATATGGCATTGGGGATGTCCGGTCTTGATGTGCCGCCTATCGAAGCAGATCCTGTCTGGATTGAAATGGAAGTCGATTTCACAGGTGGTGGTCTGACTCAGCATTTCAGTTTTTCGGGTACGGAAATGTCCGCATTTATCGGGCAGGCGATCGGGGTGTTCGGAGCGATGGCTCAGTAAAAACACACCCGTACTGAAATAGATGCCGGCTGCCCTGGCAGCCGGCATCTTGCTAGCTGTCCAGTTTTCTGTTGTACCGCTCTTGAGCTGTGGTCAGTCCTTCGGACAGGTAAAGCGTAACGCAGTCTGCCGCTTTGTGCGCCATGACCGAGGCTTCCTCCTCAAGTTTCTGCGGTACTGTATCCAGAACGTAATCGGCCAGGTCTTCTCCCGTTGACGGGGATCCAATTCCCAATCTCAATCTTGCAAACTGTTCGGTATCAAGAGAGTCGATGATGCTCCTCAAACCGTTATGACCCCCATGAGAGCCGTTGTTCCTCAAACGAAGCCTTCCGAGCTCAAGATTACTGTCATCACAGATCACGAGCAGCTCATCGGCACTGTAACCTTTACTGTCAAGGAAAGCAGCGACTGCTTTGCCGCTTCTGTTCATATAAACAGCGGGTTTGATAATATCCGGGCCATCGGGAAGTACTGCTGCATTGAAAAGACCTGCATTAATGAATTGAACACCGGTTTCCAGTGCCAGTATATCGGCTACCCAGAAACCGGCGTTGTGCCATGTCAATCTGTACTTGTCCCCCGGATTACCAAGACAGGCAATAAGACGGGGAACTGACAATTGTTATTCCTTACCGGATTCCGAAGATTCCTCTTTTTCATCTTTGGCAGCTTCCTCACCATCGGCAGGAGCTTCCTCACCTTCGGCAAGTTCCTCGTCTTCCACTTCTTCGACCTCGACCTTGGCGACGCTGGGCGCCACAACGGAAGCAACCACAAGGGCAGGATCCATGTCAAGTGTCATACCCTCTGGAAGCGTGATCTCGGAAAGATGCATGGTATCTCCAATGCCCATGTCTTCGACATCAAGATTTATCGCTGATGGGATATCCTTCGCTCTTACCTTAATGATGATCTCATGAAGAGCGTGCTCGAGGACTCCGCCCATCGTAACGCCGAGGGGGACATTCTCAATGTGTACGTGAACCGGGACGGAAACTATCTGGTCCGCGGATACCCTGAGGAAATCAATGTGTACGGGTCTGTCCGAAATAACATCCCACTGGACATCTTTCACGATAGCGGTTATCGGAGATTTTCTGCCCATCTTCAGGTTGACTATTCCGGTTGAGGTTGAGAAACCTACCGTATCCATGAAATCCTTTTCGATAACAGCGATTTTCAGTTCTCCACCGCCTCTGCCGTAAACAACTGCCGGTATGGATCCAGTGCGGCGCAGCCTTCTTGCCACTCTGGAACCGAACTCGGTGCGTTCGGCGATTTTCAGTGAATATTTCTCAGGCATTACTATATCCTTTCTCCCTCCCGGTTACTCCGGGACAGTGGCTGGGGCGGGAGGATTCGAACCCCCAATGCAGGGACCAAAACCCTGTGTCTTAACCATTTGACGACGCCCCAGCAGTTTCTGCTGATCTGCACAGAGTAAAATCCCTGTGCAGTATTCTTGAGAAACTCCGCACCCCGCTCTTCGATCTGAAGAGAGCGTAAAAAGTTGGCCCTGATCCTGACAAACCCCAGTTTTCACATTTGGTTTCTGTCATGAACTTTGCCAGCTCCGCAATTTCAGGGTAGTGTTTCTCAAGCAGTGGAAGGAAGTCATTCCGCAAATTATGCGGGAAAGGCTTACCCTCATGCCATACTGCTGACGAGGGTGAATAATGCCTAATCATAGTATTGATTGTCAAGGATGTACTCATATCCCTGTCCCAGGCGCTGTAAGCCCAGGGAGTGGAAATCCTTACCTTCGGGTGAATGAGAACTGCATGGAAGGGAACAGCAGGTATTTCTGATATCAGTTCGCCCCTGCCTTCTATAAAAGCGGCACCACCCGTGATGAAGAACGGAACATCACTTCCCAGGGTTCGGGCTATCTCATTCAAATCGATGTCTGAAATGCCAGTAAGCTGACTGAGGCCTTTCAATACCGCAGCGGCATCGCTGCTTCCGCCGCCCAGACCAGCGCGGGAAGGAATATTCTTCTCAAGCTCGATGCTTACATCCAGTGCTTCTCCAGTACTGCTCAGGAAGGCTTCGGCAGCCTTCCATGCAAGGTTGGATGAGTCGGATGGAATCTCACTGTCTGAGCACGATAACGATATCACACTGTTTCCAGGCTTTATTGAAATACTTAGTATGTCGCACAATGAGATCTCCTGGAAAACACTTTGGATATCGTGAAATCCATCAGATCTTCTGCCGAGGATACTCAATCCCAGGTTGATCTTTGCCCTGGCCTTGAGTGTTATCATCACAGCTGCAGAGTTGCGGTACCCGGATACAGAGTCAGAGAAAGCGCTACTGTAACAACCCACAGCAGGATATTGATAAGGAGCGGTTTGTCTTGCAGAAGCAGTCTGTCGGGACTGCCGCCATGGCCCTTGATATGGATGAGATAAAGGTATCTGAAGACACCGTACGTCACGAATGGAATCGTCAGCCAGAGTCTTGTGGAAACCAGCTCCAGCGTTCTTTCGCTGACAGTGTATATGGAGTATCCGATTATACTGGCTGCTGTAGCTATTCCCATCATTTCATCGAGCAGAGGAATACTGTATTCCTCCAGGATCTTCCTGTGGTCAGCTGCATCCTTGCCGAGGGAGATGACCTCCGAGCGTCGTTTTGCGAAGGCGAGAAAAATAGCAAGAAAGAAGGTGCACACGATGAGCCAGTAAGATATGGATACCTGGGTAAATCCGGCATCCATAGCCAGTGTTACCCCTGCTATAGCCCTTAGAACGAACCCCGTGGCTATTATAAGAACATCAAGAATAAC
>QNDS01000103.1 GCA_003644925.1 Candidatus Fermentibacterota bacterium | reverse complement strand
CTCTACGTTATCAAAAGCCTCCGTGTTGTTCTTCTCATAATCAGACGTGCCAAATTCTATGGCTATTTCCGAGCCTAAATTATTAAACGTAAGTGCTGCCAAAATAGTAGAAGCTGTATAAGCCCCGTCATTTAAATCTACAGAGAACTCTAGTGTATTACAATTAAGTCTAACAATTAAATCTTGCCAAGTTCCTTCTGTTATACTAATAGCTACAGAATCCTCGCCATTAACGCTGAGCAATGTGCGATCCGTAGAATCTCCGTCGGTGCCCAAACCAATAAATATGTAATTAGATTGTGGCATACCATAGTAAGATTCTGGAGAATAATTAGTTGGGTGTCTAAAATATATTCTCGGTTCTGGGGCAGTAGCATAGTGGTCGCCATGTGGTTTCCATCTACAAAATAATTCTATTATATCTGTCTTAGTAAAATTAGTTTTGGTGTATGCGTGTGCACCACTGTGAGCGTTCCCTGTGGTGTTGTTCAATTGCAGTTCGTTACTCACGGTTACTGAAGCATTAGGGACGGTTCTGGTGCCCCACTTGTCTGTGTCTATGGTGGCCCCATCAAAAGTGTCAGAAAACAACTGTTCTATTCCGGTGTCTAGTTTTTCATAAAGGGTACCGGACACTGACTGTATATAGTAGTCCCCTATATTGGCTGCGTATGGAAAGGACACGGTGGGAATTTCAGTGCCTGCGAAAATTTTAGTTTTTTCAAGGTCTACGAATTCTATGCCTGAGGATGTACTGACAACATACCGACCGCCAGAATATGTGGTAGGCGTGTCCGTCAGATCTAAAAATGTGGAGGCGCCTCCTGAAACATCATCCGCGCCAGATACAGTAGCCCATTCAGTTCCAGAAGTCGTAGCCCTCAGATACTTACCATCGTCAAAAGACGAAGGGGTGTCGGTAAGTTCCAAGAATGTAGAGGCGCCAGTTTCTCCTCCACTTATGGTCAGAGAGCCACCAGAACCCTCGGAACCGTCGTGGGTGTGTATAGGCATGCTACCGGTTGCCCCGGTAGAAACAACGCCGTATAGAACGCCTATGAGGTTTGATGTCAATCCTGACTCGTCTATAACAACTGTAGTTTCACCTGCCGTACCATTGTAAGAAGACGAGATTACCGAAGCAATGATTATACCATCGGCGTCACAATCGGCTTTCACACGGCGGTCGACAACAAACTCACCTGTTTTGTTGCCCGCTATTTTGAAGCTATTAGTACTTACATATGTAGCTATCATCTTATACCCCTTATTGAATTACGTTTATGTCTATTATTTCGTTGGCTAACCTATTATCAGAAACTAGTAAACTATTATTTACCTTATTTAAGTTGCCTCCTATAGCTGAATAGAACAGACCATCTATACCCGCATTAGGTAAAGCCCACACGGCTGTCGTGCCCGCCTCATCGAGATCTGTACCATTAAATATTCTGTATGTGTATTCCTCGGACGCGAGCTCTACCATCTCCCAATCAGCTACAACCATTTTACCAGTGTCACCATTCCAATTACCCTTGAACACCATCCTGTATACATAAAAAGGTTTCTCATTTAATGTGGTGTATCTATGCCACCTACCATGAGTATATTCATAGAAAGGTGTGTACGTATACTCAGCATGTAGCTCCTCCCAGTACTGCCCCTCGTTAGACCCCTGCAGAGAGAAGTACCGGGGGAAATATTTCTGCTGGTTGTTCTCGAAGTCCGGCAGCAACCTAACTTGTACTATGTTTCGGGGCTGGTGGTAACTTTTATAGCGATACATACCCCACTCTTCTAATTCTATGTCTTGTGAGTCCGCATCATCCTGACAATACAACTTGTAATGTCTAAATGGTGTCTCATTGTAAAAATGAACGAACTGGTCTGTGTTAGTAGGCACTAATGTACCAGATGCCAATGGAAACCAATCGGTGCCACTCAGCGTAGGGCGGTCAAAAGCCCCACTAAAACTAAAAGTAACATAGGTTGTTGGTGGTATTGATGTTGCTGTTCTTACAGACAAACCACTAATTGCTTGGGCATCCGTATTAAAATCTATACTGGCCCAACCACTTGGGCTCTGGGTGCGCCACGTGTCACGGCCATGTGGGTCTGTTCCATTGTCAGACAACTTGGCTGCAGCGTAAAACTTCTCATGGCCAGAATCATAGTGTATATAGGTCTCAGCAGTAACGTCCTCTTTATCACAACTAAAATCTACTATCACACCTACCCCATCGACCATCTGTGCAGTAGATTGGTCTGTTTCCCACACATCTTGTGCGTCGTTGTTCGATAATTTAAATGGGTTTCCCCCACCACTATAAGTGGTGTAATGGAACAACTCCTCGTTGGTTACATCAGGCCCATACTCAATGGTGTCCTCTTCTTGGTGTACCACATTCTCATATTGTACAAACAGATCTGTGTAGTCTATTTCGGCCTCATCAAGCCTGTATTCTCTCACTAAGACCCACGCTACATAGAAATACTGCGTGGTGTTGTTGTTATACGGCCCATAAAAATAAAAAGATGTCTGGCGTGTATCTCCGTAAACTGAACGCTCTACATAATAGTCTGCGTCTGGGTAAGAAGATCTTCCTGTTTGACGCATTCTAATTTTATCAGTAGGTTCATAATACGATGTATGTGTCTCATTAAAACTTGCCCTTTGTCCTCCACCGTAAGTGTAGGAATTGGAAACATATCCACCGCCGTTTACAATGTTATGATATATAGTCGAGCCCGGATAATACCTAATATCCAGAGCGTTCTCAGTGCCTGTAAATACAATTCTATTAGATTCCTGCGAGTCATCCCAATACGCAAAAGACTCTATAACCCAAGACACTTTTCCTGCCAAAACATCTGATACTGGCTTTATGTAATAACCGTTGGTTGGTATGTACAAACCATAATCATTGTTGAAATGGGTCGTGGACATGGAAAAATTATTAACCCATTTAGCATTCGATGCTGTAAAACTAGAAAAAGCATCAGCAAGGAGGAGGCCAACGGTGTCCGGGTCTGACCTATCGTCCAACGTGCCGCCCCATATAACATGAATCCTACGTGTTTCATTGGCCAACATGTTGGGTATCTTTATGAATACTGTGGCCTTGTCGTCGTCTACATTACACCAGTAAGCTTTCCAATGCCTCAACATATTTGTGCCGTTGGTGGCTTCAGAGAAGTGTACATCCAAGCCTAAAGCATTGGCTAAGGTAAAATTAAATTTAGTGCTGTCCAAGTCTAAACGTGCAGTATAATGTGTGTGGTCCTTGCCCTCAGCTTCCGTTACAAGAACGCTCTGTATGTACTTATACTCCTGTACATTTATATCTGCGCCGTAATCCGCACTCATATAGGAACATCCCACCAGACATTTATATTAGAATCATATTGCCCGTTTGAATCATTGGCCGCGTTGTCCATGCTGGTACGCATATAAAGATTCTTAGACTGCTGAGGATATATATCGTTTATTACAGTCGGGTCCTGTAAGTATAGCCCAGACAAAACAGGGGAACGCTTGTTTACATAAATATTACCACTATCCTGAGTAAAATAGTTGATGTGCACATTTTTATTGACGCCGCCGTAGTTAGTATACAGCCGCATATAAAAATAGTCGTTCAACATATTTGCCATACCATCACGCACTGGTGCTGCTTCATAGGCCCCTGTATCATAGTTATAAAACCTAGACCAACATCTAGTGGCATCCGTCCATATCTGAAGCCTACCTTGTGCAGATAGATAGTTTGGTTCGGTGTAATCATACGTATTATAGTTGTAGTCCACGCCGTTGTTCACATAAGTATAACAATAAACACGTGTATTGCTGTGCATATATGCTAGAGTGTAGAAATAAGTGCCATTATATTCATTTGTAAGCGGGTCTATACCTAACAACTGCATATAAATATACTGATTTACTGGCCAAGTGCCTCCGGGAAATTCAAAATCCACAGTGAATTTACAACTAGTTCTGTGTACACACCACTTGTCTCGTGAATGTATTTGGGGTGCCACACTAGAACTCTCGGCATCCAACAGCAAGCTGCCACTTGCTACTGTGACATTACCAGAATACTGCCACTTGCTTTCAAGAGGTAGGTTGTAGCTCTGCTCAAAATCATCATCCGGGTCCCAAGTGTCGTCACCAATGTCTCCATAATTCGAGTAGGATGTGCCGCCGTTAAGAACGACCCTGAACTGGTGATACTTGCAGTCAGGCAACATATAGGTCCTGGGGTCCACCTTGTTCCACGGCAATTCCGTCCACGCAGTGTCTATAATTATAGGTAGATCATTTGTGTAATAAACATTATCCACATCATGTTGGACTTCGCGCGCGCCTGGAATTAAACCAGCGCCATAATAATATTCTTTTTCTATTCTCTTGGTGCTTTTAGAGATATATCTATTACGGTCATCAGAGCAGTAGCAAAACATACCACTTCTTAAAGGCTGCATTTGCTTGGGCGAAGAAACATCTACTCGGAGTTCGTGTGTGTTATTAACCATGTTATACAGCACTAGATAGTCGCCGTCTGAAAACCATAGATTGTTGTTGTCGGTTATATCCAAAGATAGCCTATTAATACTCTTAGTAACTCCTGGGCTGACTATAGTGTCCACCAAGTTACCCAAATCATCTAGACAATAAAGATCCCCAAGCAGGGAGAACCAACAACCGCCGTCGTCCAGTGCTGTTATACCAACAGCCTCCCCGTCGTCAGTGGCGTATTGTGCTTTAACATCCCCATTGAAATCTATCTTTATAACCTGTCTTAACG
The DNA here is from genome assembly GCA_003644925.1 of Candidatus Fermentibacterota bacterium. GTDB lineage: Bacteria > Fermentibacterota > Fermentibacteria > Fermentibacterales > JCC-6 > Aegiribacteria. The sequence goes on along the minus strand of QNDS01000103.1, from coordinate 4,641 downwards.
ATGTGTCTATGTACCATAAGTCGCCAGTATCATATACCACATCACAGTCTGATATAGTCTTCCTTTCGTTTATCAAATGAAACGCTTCTGACATGCCTCTATGAAAATAAGCTAAATGATAACCATTTGTGCTTGCCCAATAACCGCTGTTTATAGCAGCAGAATAAAAGTAAATCCAAAGACCGCCGAATCTATCTAAGTAGATATTTTCAAACGTGATTGAGGACTGTTGATTGTTCCACCCTCCCTCATGGTAAAGCTCTTTAGAATACTGCCCGCTTGTCTCATTGTCTTGCGTGACAATATACCATCTATATGTCCAATAATAATTGTATGAACCACAACGAGCAATGACTGCCCACCTAGTAGTTAGTGGGTCCATAGTCATTTGATACTTGGGGGTTCTGTCCACCAAACCATCCTTAAGATTTCCTACATATTCATATTTTTCTGAGGAGTCGTGCAGCCAGTAGTCTTTGTAATAAAGACGATTAGGTTCTTCCCCCAATAACCTTCTAATATACATGTATGACAAAGGTTCAGAATTACTATGCCTTACCTCTATAACAGTGTCTTCTTCTAAAGGGTCGGGTGTTACCTTGCCTGCGCCTTCTTCAATGTCAAAGGCCGCAGTGGCATACTTTGCTGGATACGAATAAAACGGGGGTGTTGTTATAGTGGTCACAACCGTAGCTATATCTTCATAATGTGTGCTCCCCAAAGAAATTCCCGGCATACGCAAAGCACCATCAATATTGGATGTATCGGTGTTCTCCAATGTAGTATAGTCCCATCTGTTGGAACCTAATATTTCTTTACCGTCTCTTACACCAGTCCAAGGACCGTTCTCTGAGTTTGACAATGTTAATAACTTGTCTACATCAGTAGATTGTGGTTCTAAATTTATATAAGCATCAGCTATAGTTGTACCATTATTGTAAACAGGTATAATACTAATGATGTCTTCACTTAACAACGAGGTGGTCACACTATAGTCGCCCACCGAGCCGTCAGCACCAAAGTCTATTGTAGTGTCGTCATTTATTACTTCAAAACCTATAATGGTACCAGTAACAGTGGTACCGCTTATAGTATGTGTGAGTCTTAAATATCTAGGAGTAAAAGGATCAATAGTAAATCCGGCTGTGTATCGGTTTCCACTGTGGTGTGTAAATGTAGTAGTCGTGTAGGATTCGAATGCCTCGTTCTTGTATTCTAACTCTATACCAGAAGCCACAGCGTCGGTATCTTGGTCTGTTGCAAAATGATAGTCTACACTATTTAAGTGCACACGCGTCCCTAAATCGCAATCAATACACAGGATTGCACTACCTGATACAGTAGCCAATGGATTGCTTGCAAAACTCAAATCAGCCAGAGACACAATTTCGTGTGTCGTTAGTGGTATGTTACCTACAGTAGTATTAGCCTGTGTAGATGTATGTTTGGCTAAGTTGTATTGCATGTCCCCTCCTAAACACCTATGTCCCAACTAACTAAAAGGCCAGCGGTTCTTTTTTCTCTACCTGTCATACTATCGGGCATATCTGAGCGAACGTATATAGGTATCTTACTATCTACTGGCACATCATCGAAGTATAGTGGGAGTTCTGGATCTCCTACCTTATAAAAGGTTAGATTATCCTTTGATATCTCTATTAATTGATTCGGTGAAACTAATTGTTCGTAACGTGGTGTGGCAGTACCTGTAATAGAGTCTTCGAAATTACTTTTACAATAATTGTATATCTTTAGGTTGGCCAGCACAGCATCAACGGAATGGGTGTCTATATAGCCACCCTGTTTCAACGTCAGTGGTCCTTGCCCGCCGATTATAAATTTGAAGTGCTTACTATCATTGATAACCCAAGTCTCATGTAACACACCTATCAAACCACCATCCACATAAATCTTTATGGTGCTGCCATCACCCATACCCGAGCCGTCACTGGAAAACACGAAAGCTATATGAAAAAACCTATCCAAATATGAAGCTGTGGTCAAGTCCAATGAAGCCGTTCTTAAGTCCTTATTTAAATTGCCATAATATACCTCCAAACCTCTAAAGGTTATCATAGCACCAAAAATATCGTTAGCAGTGTTTGACATATTAAACAGCGCCCTGTTCTTAACTTTACCAAAACTATCTCTGGCAGTAAACGCGTAGTCTGGTTTCATAAAGAATTCTAGTGTCCCCTTTGTAAAATCAAAGCCGCCCATAGGTATAGATAAGTAATCTCTATGTGTTAGATACAACCCCTCCATTTCTGGTGTGTATAAATTAAAATGGTTACGTACTATAGTAAACCCCTCAACACTCATGTCGAATGGCTGGCCAAGTCCCTTGAACAACACACCTATAGACGACAAAGTCATTAGGTCTAGGATACGTGCGTCATCAGAACCTTCAGGGGCGTCTGTGTACTCTATTTCATCTGCTCTGCGGAACTCTAGAGACATACTGTTCCAACCATTGTGCAGGGTGCCTGACATAGTAGAAAAATACCATTTGTAAAGTACGGGATAAGCACTGGGGGTGTGGTCCTTGCCGCCGAAATACATATAACCATAAGACATATCTAAAAGAGAGATGTCCTCTATATACCAATTGAAACTGAAAGCGTCGCGCCAAGACAAGTAACTGTCAACACCGAAATTATCTCCCTCAATAAGCCTGACATGATCTATACCACTCGTCGCTGGATATGCTATGTGAACACCAGCAGACGCGTAGTCGCCCGGTACTGCGTACGTAGTGTCTATTGCACTCAACTCTGATTGCCACCACCAACCGTGCTCTGATGGGCGTGGGTCGTCTGCCTGTATAATAGCGCCTTTAAGTAAGTCAGGCCCACTACTTAAATCAGTAGCTGTATTTCTCATTATAGCTACCCACTGCCCGTAACCCACATCGCTGCCCCAAGGCTCAAAATAAACTTTATGTGGGTCAGATCTAACATAATTAGCATATGTAAAATTACTTGTAGCATTGGACCAGTCGGTGCTTGTGTCTTCAGCATTCATACCAATTAATGTGTGCCCTGTAAATTCAAACTGGTCTCTAAGATTTATAGTTATTATGGGGTATAGTTCACTATTAATACTGGTAAACCCGTAGTACTCATACACCTCTACTTCTCTAAGAGTTGCGCCTTCGAAGAAAGCCACACTATTACCTACAGGTAATGTTGTCAACAATGTTGTATAACTTGTTATATTTACACGTATGTAGCGTGCTGTGACCGGCACAGATAAGTCATGCACTCTACTCTGACTGCCGTTGCCTGTTATAGTAAATGCTGTAGTATAAGATGTATCGTCTTCTGCTTTATAACTTACAGTGTAGTTGTTAATTAAGTAAGTAGCAGTAGTGCCATCTATACCGTGATAGATCTTAACTCTATAGACTTGCTTGTCTTCTTCCAGATCAATTTCTAGCCAAGGGGAAGCCTCGCTTTCCGTACCCCACACATCTATCAAGTTAGTTTCAAGACTACCATTTGTTACGTTAGCTGCATACATGTTACCAAATTCTGAACTGGCAGTAACTGGTTTACCTAAAGCTAGATTGTTTGCACCATCAAAGGTAGTGATGGACGTACCGAAAGGTGCCCATACACAGTTGTATTTATCGCCACCAGGCGCAATACTTTCGGTCATATCAGGATAAAGACCCAAGCTTCTTATAGTGTACAGGGTACCATTACCATTCAATAACCGTACAATGAGCCAGCGGGCGTCGTCAGCCGTACTATCCATGACTATATCAAAAGGGTCTGTGGATTCTACATTAGAATATGAAGTATTAGATGTCAAGGACACAACGTGTCTATTATTCGTGTCACCAAACGTTCTTAGTAAGCCTAACTTATGGCGCTGCTCTAAGTCTATTGCAAAATAAGTATAGTACTGGGCGCTGTACACCCCATTCGCCGTGTGATAGCTAAAAGAATTATCATAGTATGTATCCACATCGGCGTAGTGTCCAAAGTTTATGTTGTTGTCGCTCACATACAATTGGTAAGTGTACATACGTTCGTACTCTTCTGTCTCAAAAGCATTGAGATCTGTGTACTGATTCCAATACACGCGACCTGCGTACGCTGAATTAGAGTCTACGGATATTCTCATACCATCAACAAGGCCATCAACATTTTGGCCTATTATTACAGGTGCATTCGGCACGTTTATGTTGTAGCCATAACTTGCTCCACCACCAAAATAATTTATGTTAAATTTGTCTATGTTCATCTGCATGTAACGATAGTCCACACTTCTTGGGCCTCTTGACATGCTGATATGATAGTATCTGTTAGTTTGTAAAGTCCAATTCCAATTCCAAAGTTTTTTATAGGACCCTGAATTATAACATATATGAAATTCAAAACTGTACACACCGCCTGAATTACGATATATAAATGCCCAACCCTTCTTGGCGTTTTCAATGGCACCCTCTGTTGCGTAAACATCACCGGGCCATTGTTTGGCTAGCACTACTACCTCACCATCTGCGGGCAAGCTGTAAAAGTTTAAATGAAAATCAAAGTTAAAACATTTAGTAGAGAAGCTCAGCTCACCTGAATGACCCACGCTGAGATAGCTGTCCGCTGTGCCAGCAAATTCAGGGGCTGCGTCTCCACG
>QNDS01000102.1 GCA_003644925.1 Candidatus Fermentibacterota bacterium | reverse complement strand
CTTTGTTATGCAGCCTAATTTTGTGAGCAGATGGCAGATCAAAGGGGGATTGTACGAAGGAAAACTTGGAAAGGAGAGAGCACGGGCTCTTAACCCGTTCAGACTGGTAGCAGATGCGGGTTTCTCTCTTGGCTTCGGCAGCGACTGCATGCCTTTTGGCCCGCTTGCGGGGCTGGGCGGCGCTACAGACCATCCACTTGATGAATTCGCTATCGATACAGCACAAGCCCTTAACGCATACACACTGGAAGCGGCAGCGATATGTGGTTTCGGGGACCTTGCTGAAGAACTTACAGAAGGCAGGGTTGCAGATATGACTGTTCTTTCTGCCGATCCTTTCCATACGCACTGGGATAAGATCGAAGTTGTTGCAACTATCATGGATGGTAAAACCGTGTTCGGACCGGAAGCTTTTCTGGAGGAGATGTGATGGATAGAATCGACTGGTCGGATCCACTGTCAGCAGGAAGGTTCATTGTGCGCAACGCCCTTGCGGAAGACAGGGTGATGGATGACGTTACCACCTCTTCACTTTCCGTACATCCGGGCGATAGCAGTATATGTATTGCTGCAGCCAGGGAAGAACTGATCGTAGCTGGATGGTTTCTTGTAGAACAGGTATTTTCAGAATTGTCTATTCTGGCGGGGAAGAGTATTCAGAGTATTCAGAGTATTATCCCTGACGGGTACACTGCATCTGAAGGAGACAGCATCGGTTGCCTGCAGGGTTCCGCTGATCTGCTTCTGCGAGGTGAGAGAGTAGCTCTCAACCTGCTCTGCCGCCTCTCCGGAATAGCGACTCTTACAGGGAAATACGTTGAGGCTGCCGCGGGAACAGGTGTCGAAATTCTGGACACCAGAAAAACAACTCCCTGTCTGCGTGCCCTGGAGAAATACGCTGTCAGGACGGGTGGAGGTGTGAATCATCGTTTCAATCTTGCGGAACTTGCCATGGTGAAGGACAATCATATTGCCGTTGCAGGGGGATCAGGAAAACTGCACAGTGTAATGCTCCGTATTAAGGAGAAGGGAATTCCAGTTGAAATCGAGGTTGATTCCATCGATCAGCTCAAGAAAGTACTTGATGAAAAACCGGACAGGATACTGCTCGATAACATGAACCCCGATACTCTCAGAGCAGCAGTAAGAGTGGCTTCAGGCAGCGGTGTTTACCTTGAGGCTTCCGGAGGGATAACGCTGGAGAACTTAAGAGAAGTGGCAGGTACCGGAGTTGACGGAATATCTTCAGGTGCCCTTACACATTCGGCTCCATCAGCGGATATAGGATTTGACTGGGGGATCAGATGAAAAGACTAGTGCTTGATATTGGTAACACAAGAACATCAGTCGGGGTATTCGTAGATGGAAGGCTTGATGTTCAATGGAGGATAACAACCAGACATTGGACTGCCGATGACCTCTGGGTTATCCTGGGCTCCCTTCTGAAGGCGGACGATTATGATCTGCCCGGGGGACTTGCATATGCCTGCGTTGTTCCACAGGTCCGTCATGCTCTTCTGAATCTTTCCAGAAGATACATCAAAGCTGATCCGGTTGAAGTAACCGTAGAAACAGCGGGTGTAACGATTGATTACGGATTTCCTCACGAACTTGGTGCTGATCGCCTGGCAAATACGGCTGCTGTTCTAAGCCTTGGGAGTACTCCGGCTATTGTTTTGGATTTCGGAACGGCAACAACATTCGATGTAATCAGCCGCGAAGGTGTTTACATTGGCGGTGCGATAACTCCCGGAGTGGGTACCGCTGCTGCCGAACTGTTCAAGAAGGCGGAGAAGCTCAATCCTGTGGATCTTCAGTTTCCTGCGTCCGCTCTTGGAAAGAGCACTTCGGAAGCTGTCTGTTCAGGGGTTCTTTTAGGGGCTGTTGGAGCGGCTGACCATATAATAGACGAGCTTTGCAAAGTAATTGAAGGAGTTCCCGAAATATGGGCAACTGGAGGCTGGGCACCGGGTATTGCAGGGAAGTGCAGAAACCTGATGAAGGTATGCCCCGAACTAACGCTTGTAGGAATAGATTGTATTGCTGAAAGGTATTCAAATGAAAAATAAAAGGATACTGCTGGGAATCACCGGAAGTGCGGCAGCCTTCAAAGGAGTGATGCTTGCGTCTATGTTACGGAAGGAGGGCTTCGAAATTGACGGTGTTCTTACTCCCGGAGCACTGCATTTCGTTTCCGAAACACAGCTTGCATGTGTAACCGGAAAACCTGTTCATAGCTCGCTCTTTACCATGCAGCCCGGTGATCCGGTTCCGCATATTACTCTTACTGATAATATTGACCTCTATATCGTTGTTCCAGCAACGGCCGACTTTATCGGTAAGTCCGCCAATGGATTGGCTGATGACCTGTTATCCTGCGCTTTTCTAGCCTGTTCCTCCCCGGTCATCATGGCTCCTTCGATGAATACCAGAATGTGGAGCAACAGTGCCACAGCTGACAATATAGAGACGCTAAAAAGCCGTGGAGTGGTCATTGCGGGTCCTGTAACGGGACCTCTTGCCTGCGGAGGGGAAGGTATGGGCAGGATGATGGAACCCGATGGTATCCTCAAGTTGTGCCTTTCCATTCTGTCGGGCAAATGCTGATATGATTCCTCTTCCAACCATGCAATGGATGGACGGTAATCTCCGGCTGCTGGATCAGAGAAAGCTTCCATCCGAAGAAATCTATATAGACTGCAGGGATATCGATTCCCTGGCGGAAGCCATCAGAACCCTTGCTGTCAGAGGTGCACCGGCCATTGGTATTGCAGCAGCTTTTGGCGCTGTAATTGCTGCTTTAACCGCAGATCCCGGGGAAGAGTTTAATGAAGCTTTTTATGCGAAGATAGATATACTTGAAGGAACAAGACCTACAGCGGTTAATCTTTTTCATTGTCTTGATATCCAGAGACGCATTTTCCGCATGAATCCCGGCCGGGACAGCGCTATCGAAGCCCTTCTGGAATCTGCCCGGGACATGATGCGATCCGATCTGCAAGCCAGCAGACAAATGGGGTGTTTCGGTGCCGATCTGCTGGAAAAAGACTCGGTAGTTCTGACCCATTGCAATGCAGGAGGATTGGCTACCGCAGGTCTGGGGACTGCCCTTGCAGTTATATACGAAGCCTGGGATCGTGGCGTACTGGAAAAGGTGTATGCCGATGAAACCCGCCCGCTTCTTCAGGGAGCCAGATTGACGGCATGGGAGCTTTCAAGAGCGGGTATTCCGGTCGATGTGCTTCCCGATTCCGCTGCGGCTTCGCTACTGCAGAAGGGACAGATCGATGCTGTTATAGTCAGCAGTGACAGGATAGCCGCAAATGGAGATGCCGCTAACAAGATAGGGACATATCCACTTGCACTGGCTGCAAAAGAGCATGGAATCCCCTTCTACGTTGTTGCGCCCCTTTCCACGTTCGATGTATCCACTTCCTCCGGGAATGAAATTGAAATAGAGCAGAGGGGCAGAAATGAGCTTGCCTCTCTTGGAGAGCGGAAGCTGCTTCCGGAAGCAGCAGGGGTCTGGAACCCGGCATTTGATGTAACACCAGCGAAGCTCATTACAGCAATCATCTGTGAGAAAGGTGTACTCTTTACTCCAGATACCGATTCGATACAATCGATATTCGGAAGAATCACCGATTCGAGATGAGTTTTAATTACAGAAACTACTGAAGATATGATATTCTTTTGCTGACTGGATGCTCTTACTCTGATCGTATAATCGGAGGTTGGAGTTTGAAGCGACTTGCATTATTCTACAGGGTATTCAGTTACTCTGTCAGGTGATTCTGACTATGATGCAGCACTTCAAAACAGGGATTAAGTGCATTTAAGGAGGGATTTTGGGCTGTACAATTGGTATTGACCTGGGAACAACTAACTCTTGCATGTCAATAAGCGAAGGTGGAAACGCCATTGTTATTCAAACCGGAGAAGGCCCGAGAGTCATGCCTTCGGTTGTTGCATTCACACCTGCAGGGGACAGGCTTGTTGGCATTGTTGCCAAGAGGCAGGCGATAACTAATCCCAAAGAGACAATAACAAGCGTTAAAAGGCTTATGGGAAGAAAGTACGATGAACTCAGTGAGGGAATATTCAATGTATCCTACGACATAGTTCCCAATGATAAGGGAGACGCTGTTGTTAGAATAGGGGACGGCAGAACATTCACCCCGCAGGAGATTTCCTCGATGATCCTCCAGAAAATGAAATACAGAGCGGAGGAATACCTCGGGGAGGAAGTCACCGATGTCGTTGTTACTGTACCTGCCCATTTCAATGAAGTACAGAGAAAAGCAACAAAGGATGCTTGCACTATTGCCGGGCTGAACGTGAAGCGTGTGCTTAATGAGCCTACCGCTGCCGCGCTTGCCTTTACCGACGCAGTCGAACGCAGAAAGATAGCCGTATTTGATTTCGGAGGCGGCACATTTGATATAAGTGTTCTTCAGGTAGTGAACGGCATATTTGAAGTGAAAGCTACAACTGGAAATACTCAGCTGGGCGGGGACGATTTCGACGCGTTGCTGGTTGAATGGATCATGAAAGAGTTCCAGCGGGATAATGGTATTGACTTAAGAGATGATCCCGTAGCACCTCAGAGGGTTCGTGAAGCAGCTGAAAGAGCAAAATGCGAGCTATCAGCATCCCTGGAAACTTCGATTAACCTTCCCTTTATAGCCTCCAGTGATCAGGGGCCTGTTCATCTTGAAATGGTTATTACCCGAAGTCTGTTCGAAGGGCTTATCAAGGATCTTATTGAAAGTACACGGCCACTGTGCGAGCAGGTATTAAAAGATGCCGGTCTTACCCATGAAGATCTCGAGACGGTTGTTCTTGTCGGCGGGTCTACCAGAATTCCCATGCTCAGGACACTTGTTGAGGAAGCCTTCCATCAGGAACCTGTTCACAGCGTGAACCCGGATGAGGTTGTCGCCATGGGCGCAGCAATAGCCGGATCCGTAGTTTCAGGTCAGCGGAAGGATCTCGTCCTTCTTGATGTTACTTCACTTACATTGGGTGTTGAGACTCTCGGTGGTGTAATGGCGCCGATAATCGTGAAGAACAGCCCCCTCCCGATCAAGAGAAGCAAGATGTTCACTACTGCAGTTGATAATCAGCAGGTAGTGGGTATTCATGTTCTTCAGGGTGAACGGGAACTCACCGAAGATAACAGAAGCCTCGCAAGGTTTGAACTGGTCGGCATAAGACCTGCGCCAAGGGGTGTTCCAAGGATAGAGGTTGCATTCTCGATCGATGCCAACGGGATACTTTTTGTTAATGCCAAGGATGCGGTTACCGGTAAGCATCAGGAGCTGAAGGTCAACCCGAGCGGAGGACTTTCAGATGATGATGTCCGGGAGCTTATCCGGGACGCCAGGCAGTATAAAGATGCAGACCGTGACAGGATCAAGCTGATCGAGGAGCGTAACGTTGCCGATCAGTTAATATACGAGGCTTCAAAGCTGCTTAATACAAGCAGGGACAAACTTGACGGGGATTCCCTATTAGAGCTGAAATCAGCCCTCGATGAATTGAGAACTGCCCGTGACAACTCCGATCTGACCTCTATTGAACGTGCAAAGAAGGATCTTACCATGGTCCTGCATACTGCGCGGAATATACTGAATATGTTGGATACCCTTGATGAAAAAGATGACTCCGGTGATATAGAATCGCTGAGTCAGAAAGAGGGCATGGACTGACCATTCTGCTTCCCTTGATTTGCAATAGCCATGGATGCTATTTTTCCATTAACCGTATTTCCTTACTATATTTCTGCTTCAGAAAAAGCAGATGAGAATATTTTGATGAACCTTATTACGGATGTGATTTCATGAGCAGTAATCCATACGGTGTGCTTGGCGTTGACCGGGACGCTGATCACGCTACTATAAAAAGCGCTTACAGGAAGCTTGCATTGCAGTATCACCCGGACAAAAATCCCGGAGACAGCGCTGCCGAGGAGAAATTCAAGGAGATCACTCAGGCTTACGAAATTCTGAGTGACCCCCGCACGAAAGAGAGATTTGATAGAACAGGTTCGGCGGATGGAATGCCTGATATGTCTGATTTCTTCGGTGGATTTGGAATGGACGATGCCCTTCGGGCTTTTCAGGATATTTTCGGGTTCGGCCACCCAAGGGAGGCTTCAGCGGGTGAGGATGCTGTTATTGATATTGAGCTGAACCTTGAAGAAGTTGCTATGGGCTGCACCCGTGAGATAAAGGTCGAAAGAAAAGAGCACTGCAGTGTTTGCGATGGAACCGGGGCAGATCCCTCCGAAGGAATGAAACAGTGCGACAGGTGCGGTGGACAGGGGAGGATCAGAACTGTAAGAAGGACTCTCCTCGGTGCTATGCAGTCGGTTTCGATCTGCCCGGCCTGCAGAGGCAGGGGCAGTCTGCCCGTGAAACTGTGTTCGGGCTGCCTGGGCTCCAGGCTTGAATCCAGAGAAAGAAAGATATCCGTGGATCTTCCCGCGGGTATTTCCGTGGGACACTTCGTAAGGCTCAGAGGACAGGGGCATTTTCCGGGGAATGATGGTCACCCCGGCGATCTCATTCTAAGGATAATGAATATTGATTATGGAGAATTCCTTCGCGAGGATTACGACCTGATCTACAGAACAAGAATCTCCTTTCCCGATGCGGCACTGGGCACTGATATCACCATTCCCGCCGTTGAGGAAGGAACCATGATTATTACTATTCCACCGGGTGTGCAGCCGGGCGAGAGGCTTGTTCTGAAAAGAAAAGGTATCAGGAAACTTAAGGGTTTCGGCAGGGGTAATATTGTAGTGATCACCGATGTGTACGTCCCGGAAAGGCTTTCCAGGAAGGAGAAAAAAGTACTGAAGGAGCTTGGTGAATCAGAGCACTTCGTACCCTCATCATAGCTGCTCCAGGAAATTGTACCATGACCAGTTCCCATAAGCGATTGGAATTTCGGAAGATTCTTGAGGATATTGCCGCAAGAACGAAAAGCCGGATGGGAAGCGGGAAGGTCATGTCTCTCACTCCCGGTTTCCAGATGGAAGAAGCCCGCGAGCTCAGGCTTGAGACAGAAGCAGCATCGGTACTTCTCGATAACGATATCAGGATTCCTGCAGGCGCTAATGACAGTCTGCATGATGTATGCAGCCTTCTTGATGATGGTGTAATAGTACTTGATCCGCAGCAGTTGAGAACTGTCGGTTCAATACTTGCCGATATGAATCGATTCGGGGAATCCGTAGACTCCGTCAATGAAAACTATTCAGCTCTGGATAAGTATCTGAAACGTATACCCAGGCTTGTGAAACTGTCCGAAAGGCTCATCTTCATAACTACTCCGGATGGGGAACTCTCCCCGGATGCATCCGGTGAACTCTCCCGATTGTTCAAACAGGTGGACAGACTCAAGAGAAAACTGTCAAAGAGGATAGCTAAAATCTCAACTGCACTTTCGGGCAGGAATCTTCTCAGAGATATCCCGCCTACATTGAGAGATGGACGGTATGTTCTGCCGGTTATCTCCTCTAGAAAAAGTGATGTCCGGGGCATCGTCCATGACCGGTCCGAAAGCGGAGAGACTATTTTCATAGAGCCTTCGGAACTTGTCGAAGACGGCAATGCCATGAGGGAAGCCTCACTGGATCTTGATTTTGAGAAGAGGAGGATATTGAAGCAGGCTTCACTGGAGGTAAGGAAGCATCTGGACAGCCTCAAAGAATGCCTTGAAGCTTCAGTTTCTCTTGATGCCGTTTTCGCAAGGGCTTTGTATCATCGAGAGTTCAAAACTTTCTTTCCACCGGAAGGCAGGCTCTCTCTCCGGAACCTCAGGCATCCTCTGATACACCCTGAAGAAGTCGTCCCTAACAATGTTGAACTACCTGAAGACTGGAGAGTACTTGTAGTGAGCGGCCCGAATGCCGGCGGGAAAAGTGTACTTCTCAAAGCGGTCGGACTGGCCGCATGTATGGCTCAATCCGGCATTGGTTCGTGTGTGGATGTAGATTCAAGCATCCCTTTCTTCACTAGAGTGTACGTTTCGATCGGGGATCAGCAATCGATAGCACATCACCAGAGCACTTATTCCGCCCGTCTGCTTGAACAGCTTGAAATGCTGAGAACACCAGGTGGGAATTCACTTGCCCTGATCGATGAACCTGCTGCCGGTACTGACCCTCTTACAGGAGCTGCTCTTGCTGCTTCTGTACTTGAGCATCTGGCCGAATCAGGCTGCAGGGTAATTGTTACAACTCACCAGGGGCAGCTCAAAAGTTTTGCACATGGAAAAGCAGGTTTTTTCAATGGATGCATGAACTTCCTGAAAGATTCGATGGTGCCGGATTACACGTTTGTTTCGGGAATTCCCGGGTCTTCTTTCACTCTCGAAATAGCAAGAAGAATGAATTTCCCGTCCTCCATTCTATCTAGAGCACAGGAGTTATCAGGTGATTCCTTCCGGCTGGACAGAATGCTTGAGGAGATTACTTCTACCCGCAAGGAGGTGCAGCTCCAGCTGGAAGAACTGGCCAGAGAACGGGAGGAAGGCAGAGAATCTCATGAGCAGAATGAAGCGGAACTGGACAGGATCAGAACCGATCTGCTGATTCAGAAAAGGAAGATCGAGAAGGATTACGCTGAATTGGAGCACAGTGTGAATTCAAGAGCTGATTCACTGCTGGCCAGACTGGCCAGGTCAGAATCCCCCTTCGAGCGGAGGGAGCTCAGATCGCAGATCAGGGAAGTATCCACGGTATCCGCCGGTCATAAGGGGATATCAACTTTTGACAGGGAACAGGCTTCAGAGGATCTAGAACCGGGAGACTGGGTGAATGTGAATGGATGGAGCGGGTGTGGAAAGATTGAGGAATTAGGGAAGGATCAGGCCACTGTTATCCTTGGCAATCTAAAACTGAGAAAATCACTTTGCGACCTGCAGAAGGTAGAACCCCCGGACGAGAAACCTTCATCTGCAGGGTGGAGCATTCCGATAACCGCTGAAACAGAGCTGGATCTCAGAGGTATGTCCGCCGATGAGGCTTTAGCCGAGCTTGATCGTGCTGTCGATGATGGGATAGTCGCTGGTATTCCCTTTATAAATGTCATACACGGTAAGGGAAAAGGCATATTGATGAAGGCTGTTGTCGATACTGTACGGGCAGACAGGAGGATAACTTCCTTCAGGCAGGGAAAACCCTCCGAAGGAGGGACGGGAGTTACTATCGTATTTCTGAATACAGCCGGGAAGAATTCAGTATGAGCGGAAAAGGCGGCTATTTCTCAAACGAGTCAGTCGAACGGGTCAGGTCATCGAGTGATATTGTTACCGTGATCGGCAGGTATGTCAGCCTCAAGAGATCAGGAAGAAGCATAAAAGGTTTGTGTCCCTTTCACCGGGAGAAGACACCATCGTTCTTCGTTTCTCCGGACAGGCAGATGTATCACTGTTTCGGGTG
>QNDS01000101.1 GCA_003644925.1 Candidatus Fermentibacterota bacterium | reverse complement strand
GATCTCAACCCCGTAATCCCTGCCGAAACCAGGCGATCTGAAGCTGGAGAGGTTCACCGCGTTATCTATACCCTCGGTCTCGCAGAACCTCGCATGGGCGAATGGCAGATCCGCGGATATACACAAGACCTTCACACCGGGACGGGCAGCAGCTTCCGCGTTGAAGCGCCGCACCGACATTGCGCAGACCGCTGTATCGAGACTCGGGAAAATATTGAGAATGACGGTCTCCCCCGAAACATCCTTGAGCCTGAATTCCGAGAGATCGCTGCCGGTCAGCTCGAAGTCCGGAGCCTTTGCGCCAACTACGGGCAGATCGCCGAACGTCTTTACAGGGCTGCCCTTAAGAGTAATCTCTGCCATTTCATCCTCCTGTACGTCTTTTTCATTTTGTTTACAGCGCAGTCGGTCCTATCACCATCGGCGGAACGCTGATCTGTCCTTTCCGCTGTGGAGCACCTAGTTTCTCTATCCTTGAAAACAGATCCAGCGGCTTCCAGTTCCACCTGAAATCCTTCACCGGATGTATGATTTTCCCATCCTCGACCAGGAAAACACCATCGCGCGTCATACCGGTCAAGCTCAGCTCCTTCTGATCAACAAACCTTATGTACCAGAATCTCCTGAAAAGCAGAGCTCTTCCCGGAGTACTGCTTACAAGATCCTCCACGGATCCTGAATCTCCTTCAATTGCAAGAGTTCCGGGTATGAAAAGCGGCTCACGGCCTGTTTTCTGTGCCCAGTATCTCGTGCAGGGCTGATTGACCAGCCTGCCCTTGTCTATCCATAAGGCATCGCCCGAAGCGAGTCCTTCACTATTGAAGGGGGTTCCCTTGAGAACACCATTAACCTCACTGGTCATTGTGAAGTTTCCGCCGGTAACCATTTCGCCCTGTCTGCCTGAGAAGATCGTCAGCCCTTCGTCGGCAGGTCTGGCATTCATCGACCAGGCTATGAATGGAAGTAAATTTCCAGCAGCCTCCGGTTCAAATATCAGCCTGTACTCACCCGGTTCAAGTTCCTTCTGATTCTCATCTGCTTCAACTTCCGCCGCCACTTCTCTTATCGCTGAATCCACAGGGAGGTCGTCCCAGGCCTCTGCGCTTAGATCTCTGAAGCTGGATGGTTTTCCCCTGTCCAGTGTAAGCCTCATGTAGGCGTCCGTGGATCTGTGATACGCCAGGTTCCCGGTTGAGGTGCCGATGGCGGTATTCTCATAACTAACTCCGACCAGTCCTGCGGCTTCCATTCCATTCTTCTTTGCAGTGCCTATCGCTCTCGCCGCAGCTTCAATGCGTTCTGAAGGATCTGCGTCGGCTGTCCGGCTGTCCCAGGCATCAACTACCGGATAGATCTGACCTGCGGGAACAGGCGGCATGTACTCCGGATCGGGAGAAGCTGTCTTCAGCATATCCATAGCCTTCTCAAGGATATCCGGGACTGCATCAACATCTATTCTATGTGTTGAGTAAACGGTTTTTCGGGAGCCGTCACCAAGGGTGATACGGAGTTTCCGTTCAAAAGTATCCATGTTCTGCGTGATCCTGTTCTGACCGAACCTCACGGCTGCGTCCCTGCTCTCCGTCAGAGCGGCAACAACATCCGGAACTTCAGCCTTTTCAAGAACAGCTTCGATTACTTCCAGCAGTTCATCCTTTGTCATTCCGCACCCCCTCCCACTTCGATATTTCTGAATCTTGATGTGCTTGCTCCGTGGGTCATCCTGGCGGACTGCATGGGTTCTCCCTTTCCGCATGTGAGAAGTCCCATGGTCTTGAAAGACCTTTCATCTGCGATACCGTCGCATGATCCCCAGAAATCCCGCGTTTTCGACCGGTAGATCACCTTCTTGAGCGGCTGCACCTTTTTACCGTTCTTTATCTCCCAGAACATGTCTCCGCCGAACTGGAAGTTTACCCTTCTCTGATCTATGCTGAAGGATCCGCGTCCTTCGATATAGATTCCTTTGTTCACATCGGAAATCAGGTCATCCGGCGTAATGGGCTCTTTACCCGGTTCGAGGTAGAAGTTAGGCTGTCTGTTTATCGGGAAACTGGCGAAATTCATGGCCCTGCAGCATCCAGTACTGTGCTTTCTGTTAACAAGCAGAGCGGTTTCGCGTGCGGAACCGAACTGCTGGAATATCCCATCCTTTATCGTATACCATTTCTGGCCGGGCACACCGTCATCGTCCCAGCCCCAGCTCGCGACTCCGTAGGGGATCGTATTGTCTGCGATGAAATTGACTATCTCTGAACCGTACTTCAGCTTCTCCTGATCATCAATATTCAGGAAGGTCCGCCCTGCCATACTAGCTTCCCATCCCAGCACTCTGTCACTCTCCGTAGGATGACCGACCGATTCATGCATTGTCAGGCTAAGATGAGTCCCGTCCAGGACAAGATCCATCACCCCGGAGGGGCCCTCGGGAGCCTTGACCTTCATTATGGCTTCCTCTCTGCATTTCTCAGCCCAGAAGATCATGTCTGCCTGCTCGATCCACTCCCAACCGGCAATCCTCGCGCCTTCCTGGAAACCTCTGTTCTGCATATCATCATTATGAACCGCATACGCCATGATAGTCGGCATCGAGAAAACAAGGTCGGAAGAAACCAGTGTTCCTTCGGTACTGCCGAAAGCCCTTCTCTTCCTCTCGAATCGAAGATTGCTCCAGCTCATATTGATTAGAGGTGAAGCGTGCATTATATCCGCAGCTCTTGCCAGAAGATCAAGTTTTTCCGATCTGGGAATTTCAAAAGGGTTACGCACGCAGGGTCCATCGTAATGCCCGATTGCAGGAGCTTCGTCCGAAAGCTTCACAGAGCCCTCCATCACACCGGCTCCAGCCCTGGCTACCAGGACTGCTCTGTCAACAGTTTTCTCAACCAGATCCGAATCGAATCCGCTGCATGAAGCAAAACCCCAGCATCCATTCACAAGAACCCTGACACCAACCCCCAGGCTGGCCTGGAAATCCGACTCGGCAAGTCTCTGCTTCCTGTACGTCAGGCTTTCAAGATCGGTACTTTCAACCCTGGCATCACCGTAATCCACTCCCCTGTCCCGGAGCTGCCCGGCGATCCGCTCGGCCTGGTCTCTCATCTCATCAATCATCATTACTTCCTTCCAGCTCTTTTACATCATTTCCGTCAGTGTCGCTGTCAGCTTTTTTCAGGATTTTTGTCATCTGCATGTTGTAGCCTTTTTTCGTTCCAAGCCGTTTGTTGATCACGATGGCAGACACGATTCCGGCTACCAGTCCCACACCCGCCCCGAGAGCTCTCTGGAGATCGGTGCCGTTCATCATGAACAGGTATCCCGCAAACAGTAAGAATACGGGAAGCAGGAAAGTTGAAGCGATTATGGTCAGGGATGCAGAAGATCTCAGTTCAAGTTCCACCAGATCTCCGCGAGAAGCACCTAGGTCATTTGGTATCCAGAAATCAGTATTCCTCTCTTTGCCGCCGGACAGAGAAAGGCATGCATGCTTCGCTTCGCAGGAATTGCATTCACTTCCATCCGTTGGACAGATGAGAGCTTCTTCCCCCCTTACCTCTCGAACAAGTCCATTTCGTATCATATTGCTCCAGACTCCGGCCGCCCTGAAAACGATATCGGGAGTATCGGGGACAGCGGTTCGATGTTGACATATAGGAGTGTGTCCGACAATGAAACATTGGCATAAAACCCACCCGGCTGGCTATAATACTCGCATATTATCGTCAAATACATTCAGTATTCTCCTCAAATCTACGAGCATTCTATCTCAGCCGTGAGTATATTCTGCTTAATGTACATTGCCGGATACACTTCTGGTAATGCAATTGGTAATCTGTGAACTTCAGCGTACTCTGACCAGCCTGATTTGATTCCCGGTTTAAATGACACAGGAGAGAATATGTATTTAACAGCTCTGGCTTTCTCCATTCTTCTCATGGCAGCCGATAACGATTTCAGTACTTTCCTTTCCATCAGAGATTTTGATTCGGCACTTGAGGCAGCAGCTGATTCCGATTCACTAAAAGCGGTGGTTTTTCGTGATGCAGGTAATTCCTCAGTGGCTTCCATGCTCTTTGAGAGGGCTTTCGATGAGGATCCATCTGCCGGATTGTTCGCAGCAATGTGGGAATCAGTGGCTTCCTCAACCGAACACTATCCCATGCTGACTGCTTCGTTTCTCAGGGAACAGATACTGGAACTGGAGGGTATCCTTTTATTCGGAGCTGAGGATCTGCTCTCCCTGATAGAATCCTCAAGCGTGCTTGAAGACAGTCTGCTCACGGACAGTCTTGTACAGGTTCTCATTGAAGATTTTCCGCTATCCTTCGAAGCCTCGGAAGTAATAGGCTGGGAATTCTATGACAGGCTTTATCCGGTCTGGTACGATGATTCTGCAAGCATAGTTGTTCTCGCGGAGTTCCTTGATGACTGGGGAGACAGATCTGACCTGTGGAGGAGTTTGGCCTGGCAGTATACACTTTCCTCAGTACTGGAAACCGCTGACTCTTTAAACTGGGAAGGCTATCTGAATGAGTGGCTTGAAGCCTGCCCGGAGAATCCCCGGGTCTATCTCAGCGGAGCTGCTCTATACATAGACAGGGATTCATCCTGGTCCGAAGCACTGGATCTGGCCCAAACGGGTCTGAACCTTGTCTCCGAAGGCTGGACTCCGCAGGGAATGCCGGACGAAGAATGGCAGCTGGCAGGGGAGGCTCTTGAAGCGGGGCTTCAATTCAGGAGGCTCTTCGCGATGGCAGGTTCGGGCCGGAGGCAGGAAGCCCTTGGAGAATTGACGGCAGTCATATCGGATACGGATTTCAATACGGATGATTACCACACTGAAGCTTCCCTCTACTGGCTTTATGGGAAACTGAACCTTGAAGAGGGCGATTCTCTGGAGGCGCTGGGCAGCTATGCTCATGCAGCTGCCGCAGGGGAAGTGAGGAATCGATGGAGCAGCGATGCTGTTACTGCCATGGACAGCCTCCTTCCTCCGGATATCACTCCTGACCGGTGGGCAAGGGAGTACAGCGAATACGAAGGACCGGTTTTCACGGATGTAACCCACCTGCTGGGTCCGGACAGTATGCTTTCCGGAAGCAGAGTCTCCTGGTGCGACTGGAACTCTGATGGTTTCCCCGATCTTTTCACTGGGCGTTCTCTTTTCCAGAATATGGGCGGATCATCCTTCATGGATGTCACCTCCGAAGCAGGGCTTGATTCGTGCAGGGGCAACGGTGGTGTATGGGGTGATATAAACCGGGACGGACAGCCTGATCTTGTTACATCAGGCAACCCTGTGCAGGTATTTGTAAGCAGAAACGGTACACTTGAAGATGCTACGGAAAGTACAGGTGTAAACTCAACGGAATCAAGTGTGGAGGGAGTCGCCCTTCTTGACTGGAATGCAGACGGCTGGCTGGACCTCTATCTTGCCAGTTACGAAAGAGCCGGCGGCCGGGGCTCGGGGACCGGAGACGCATTCTATCTGGGAAGCGAAAACGGCTTCACAGAAGCAGGCGACAGTATCGGAATGGTGCCGTTCCTTGGAGAACACCTCTGCGGAAGAGGCGTGAGTCCCTGTGATTTTGACCTGGATGGTGATATTGACATTTTCGTGTCCAATTACCGGCTTCAGGAGAATTTCCTATGGGAGAACAAAGAGGGTACTGCAGTCAGTTCCGCTCTCCGGCGAGGGATTGCCGGAGTAGAAGTTGACGGCTGGTGGGGGCATACGATAGGAAGTGCCTGGGGTGATTTTGACAATGATGGAGACTGGGATCTTTTCTCGGCCAACCTTGCCCATCCCCGGTACATAACCCTCTCAGACAGAAGCATGCTCTATGAACAGCGGGACGGGTATTTCACGGATATCAGAAGCAATGCAGGTATCAGATTCGAGGAAACACATTCCAATCCTCTATGGGGGGATTTCAACAACGATGGCTGGCTTGACCTTTTCGTTACTTCGATATACTCGGACAGACGCAGTTTTCTCTACCTGAACCAGGGAGACGGAACTTTTGAGGATGTTACATGGCTTGCAGGAGCAAGGGTCCTTAACGGCTGGGGAGCGGCAGCGGCGGATTACAATCTTGATGGAAGACTTGATCTTGCAGTGGGTTCGGGAGATGGACCCACGCTTCTGGAAAACGTTTCAACGGGCGGGAACTGGACACTCGTGAATGTAGACCCTCCAGAGGGAGTCAATCCTTCCGGGACGGGCTGCATCATCATACTTGAGCAGCAGGGTGTTACACTGATGCGTCAGGTTGAGGGAGGAAGCGGAACGACAAGCCAGAATGGAGGACTGCTGCATTTCGGCCTGCCTTCAGATAGGCCATTCACGCTGAAGCTTTACATTCCTGGTGACACAACCCCGCAGCTGGAGATAAATGGACTGCCCGGATCGATAATCAGTACCGGAAACTAGTGTCATCTCAGGCATTTGAACTGTGCTTGACAGGATGGGTTTACTCAATGTATTCTTAACTTAAGATAGGTGATGATGGATAAATAAGTTTGATTGAAAACTATTCCGGACATTATCTGCATTATTGATAGTTTGAATTTCGCTCAATCCTGGAAGGAACAAGTATGAAATATTTCTCCTGCCCGATTGTTCTATTTCTGCTCTGTGCGTCAGTCTCTGCAGGCAGCATGATAGTGAACGTCCCCCTGGATCCTTCTGAGCTCTCAGTCATCGATAGAGGTGTGTGTACTTCAGTAACGTATCCTCAGGCGTACACAACCTATACTCCCGGAGCACCAGGTCTACCTATTCTGCCGGTTCAGATCGCTCTGCCGACCGGATGCAGGGCTACAGGTTTTAACATCATCGATGAACATTACCAGACCATAGACGGACCACATTACGTTACACCTTCATCGGGATGTTATCCCCTGTCAAGACCGGAGCTGGCTCAGCCTGCAGAACCTGATATTCACATCTACGGACGTAACGAGTTTTATCCCTCCGCCTCCGTTGAGCTGAACAGTTCAAGTGTACTCTGGGGCATTCCGGTAGCTTACGTGACTGTTTATCCGGCTCACTGGAACCCGGTAACCGAACAGCTTGAAATCCTCAGTAATCTCGTTATCGAAGTAGAATATGAAACCGATCCTTCAGTGAGCCTTGTAAGCAGACGTACCGAAACCAGTGAGCTCAGAGCTCAGGAAATCGTCCGCCGAATGGTTATAAACCCCATGGATGTTTCATCTTCCGGCGCAACTCTGGTTGATGCGAAAGATCTTCTTTACGGTCAGTATGTCATCATCACCCATCCCGATTACGAAACCATTATGGAGGATCTCGCCGCCTGGAAAACCGCCAAGGGCATACCCACCAACATCTATACGACAACCTGGATCCAGTCCCAGTACAACTGCTGGGATCTGCAGCAGGAAATGCGCGCCTTCCTGACCGATTGCCGCGACGAGGGAACCGATTATGTCCTTATTGTCGGAGATGATGACAGGATTGCGTGCAGAGACGTCTACATGTCAGCCTCCGGGTCAACTGTGAATGCGCCCAGTGATCTCTATTTCTCTGACATAAATGATACTGCACCGGGCGCAGATCTCTGGGATACCAACTACAACCACATCTGGGGAGAACCCGCCGATAACATCGATTACCATCCTGATCTCTGGGTTGGAAGAGCCAGTGTAAATTCAACAGGTGAAGCAGAACTCTTTATTGACAAGGTTCTATTTTACGAACACATGATATCCTGGTCAGGGGGAGATGATTATTTCGATACGGCTCCGGTTGAAATGCGTATCGGTCACAGCACGGAACTTCTTTTCTCCCCTCCTTATTACGGAAGTGCCAGCGCGGAGATGATAAATGCCTATGTACCGGGTTACTGGGAGATAGAAAAATGCTACGAATCCACCAGCAGCAACAGCCATGCGATCACCCACGAGATGTTCAATGCCGGACCACACCATGTCTACGTTGCCGCTCACGGCAGCGAAACCTCCTTCTCGGTACCAGGCGGCAGCTATTCTGTCAGTGATGTTATGAGCCTTACCAATATTTCCTCGGAAAACAGTGTTGCTATCATCAATGCAATATGCTGTTCCACCGGTCATCTGGATGGTGCTGAGTGCTTCAGCGATGCGTGGCAGGCCAGCCCGAACGGCGGCGGTTTTGCTGCGATGAACGCCAGATACGGCTGGGGACATTACGGAGAGCCGGGCATGGGACCGAGCGAACGTTTATGCGAGAAGTTCTACTACAAGTTCTTCCTTGAGGATATCCACGAACTAGGCATGGCTCACCTTACAAGCATGGACTACTTCACTCCGCCATCCGCATTTGAAGACAGCTTCGATCTCGGGGGCAGTGAAGTGGAGACTCTGGACTGGTGCCTGAAAACCTACAACCTGTTCGGTGATCCTGAACTCCCGATGTGGACACTTGAAGCTATAGATATGTCTGTTACACATACTTCGAGCATTGGCAGCGCGGGAGAGATCCATGTAGAGGTTACGAGCGGCGGAAGTCCTCTTGAGGATGCCCGTGTATGCCTTCAGAAAGGTAACTGGCAGACTGGCGAAGTTTACGAAGTAGCATACACAAACGCTTCGGGTGTTGCGGACATCTTCGTTAACCCCGCAACTACTGGAATTATAGATATATACGTGTGGGCTCGCAATCACAATACGTATGATGGAACCATAGATGTTACAAGCGTTGGCATAAGTGAACCTGAAGGCGGAACCACCTGCGCAAACAGCCTCAGCCCCGTTTCTCCAAGCCCTGCCGCCTGCAATACTGTTATCACTTTCAGTCTTGCCCAGGCCGGTCCCGCGTTTGTTGACGTGTTTGATATAACCGGAAGAATAGTAACAACTCTAAACAGAGATGAACTGACTTCAGGCTCCCACAGTCTTCTGTGGAACCTTGAGGACAGCTCCGGCAGGATAGTACCTTCCGGATTATACTATGTGAGAGTGTCTTCAGGATCATTCACGGCATCAACCAGCGTGATCGTTATCAAATAGCTTCCTGTCAGATCTGCAGAAAACCGGGGCATAAATTCCCCGGTTTTCTCTTTGCTCATTTCTTCGAAGAAGACCCGATGATCAATCGTATGCGAGGCGTGTTTTCTCATCTGTTAAAACATGTCTGATGGTGTTTTCCCACCAGGTGGAATTCCAGGTATCAAGCTCCCGGTGCCTCAGATAGTAGTTCTGCGGAATGGGATGTGTGCCGCTAACCACATCCAGCCCGCATACCGTTTTTATGAACTCTGTGAACTGCCTGATCCGCGGGCATGGCGGATATCCGACAAGAAGCCCGGTGGCAAGATGAATCACTTCAGCACCGTTTTTCTTCATCTCGGCTGGAGAGTATTCCACGTTGCCTCCGGGGCATCCTCCGCAGCTTGTGTAACCGACTGTTTCGACTTCTTCCCCCCTGTACAGTTCGAAAGCTCCCACGCGGTTTCTAAGAGCCCTTAGGCACTTTCCCCCCGCGCATGACCGGTAGCGGTCACAGATAATAATTCCCATTTTCTTCATTGATCACGCCTCATTTCGTGCAGCATCATCCACT
>QNDS01000100.1 GCA_003644925.1 Candidatus Fermentibacterota bacterium | reverse complement strand
TATTTATTACCAGCTTTGGAGCATGTAATGTCGGTAGACTTAGAGAGAATATCAGATAATGTTATTAAACAGTTTTTAGATAAGGAGTTCTCTTAATGAGTGTATTTATTGAAGATGTATACGACCAGTTTAAAGAGTTCACTGAGGATAAGCTCAAGAGCTATTTAGAAGCTGAGCAAACAAATACAGTCCCTCTACCAATGTTTCAAGTTATATACAGAGGAGATGTTGATTTAACTACTTTACAGTTTTATCCAGTGCTCTGCATGAGATACGGAGGTATTGATATAATAGATGATGACACTTCAACTCATCAAGACAATTGGTTATTTAAGATCTCACTTTGGGGGATATCGAAGGGAGCTGACTCAGAAGTGCTACAAAGGACTTCAGAGAGGTATACAACATGTATTAAAAACATGATTGATCAAACTAATTTAAATGATTATAATATATTAAAGAATGCAATAATGAAGGTTACAAAAATAGAGTTTAGTCCAGCACTTGTCACAAGTGATTTAATTGAACACAGGTTCTATCTGGATTTAATTATAGATATTCTGTTAAACAGAAAAGAATAAAATAGGAGGTCACAAAATGAATTACAGTGGCACGGACACAGCCCTCCAGATTGGGCAAGAAACTACTTGGGGCACAAGTGTAGCTGGAGTTACAGCACTTGAGTTCACTTCAGAAAACTTTAAACACGTCCCAAGCATGATTGAGTCAGGGGCACTTGTTGGTGCAGTTACGACTCATGGTATTACGTCTGGAAACATTAAAACAGAGGGAGACTTTACAATAGAAGTCAACCCTGATAACATTGGACTTTTACTTGGTCTGACATTAGGAGTAGAAGCAGCTCCAGCAGAAGTGCCAACAGATACTGATGTCTACGACCATGCTTTCACAGCATGCTCAGGCTCAACTGCTTTACCATTCTTTACAGCATTAGTTGACAGAAAGGCTGACGTATTTACTTATACTTCAAACAAGATTGATTCAATGGTATTAGAGTCAACACCTGATGGCTATTTAATGGGAACATTTACAACAAAGGGACAGAAAGAAGAGATAGGTGACTCATTAGAAGTACTTACTTATTCAACAAAGAGACCTTTTGTATTTAAGGACTTGACTATTGGATACGGAGCAGGAGCAACTACACCGTCTTACTCGACATTATCACAAGCTACTTCGTTCACATTTACTTACAATAATGCATTAGAAGATGACTTATTTACAGCAGATGGAACAGCTTATCAACAAGAGATTGATAGACAAAAAAGAGAAATGACGGCGGATGTTGAAGTACTCTATGATGCTACAACTAATACATTAAGAGAAGACTACTATAAAGTAGGCGATCCAATAGCTTTGAAGGCTGAGTTTGTATCAACTGATGTAATAGAAACTGGATACTACTATACACTTACTATTGAAATGGTACAGGCTTACGTGACGGTTGCTGACCCAGTGATTGGTGGTCCAGATAGATTGAGACAGACTATTACTGTTAAAGCTATTGATAATGCAGTTGATGAACCGATTACTATTACTTTAAGAGATGCACAAGCAACGGCTTATTTAGCTAGCTAATTAAAGGGAGAAGATAAATGATTATTAAAGATTTAAATGTAGGTATTTTTAAAACAAAGATGTCTATTGGGCACTTCTTTCGTGTCAAAAAGGATGCACTCTTTCTTGAGTTAAGAGAGCCCACACAAGAGGAGACAATTGCACTATCTGGTACAGAACAAGAAAATGCAAAAGCTCTGATTAAGCTCATGCCAAAGTGTATCATTGAACACAATGTTGAAAAAGAAAAAAGCGTGCTTTATAATACAGCTGAATTGTGGACGTCAATGACAAAACAGTCAGGTAATATAACGGCACTAATCAAAGAATGGAGTGACTCGCTCCCTTTGATAAAATGGGCCGAGTCACAGCGAGTGAAATAGCATTCCGTTATTTCAGGGGCTCGGTTCCAAAACGATATCTTGAAACAGAAATTGGAGTAAAGATTTTCAGTATTATTAAGTTGTTTGAGTTAGCTCTTGGATTTGAATACGGAGATGTTTTACATTTGCCCTATTCTGGTGGAGTAATGGAGCAACCGGCTAAGACTCTAGAAGTCTGGAAGATTGCTCGCTCTGTTTACATTAAGAAGCTATCAGCTGACAACAAGAAAGAAATGGCTAAAATGAAGTCAGGCAGGAGGTAATAACTGTGGCTAAAGAGGCTCGCTATAATATAGTTGCAAGAGACCGGTCAAGGAAAGGTATTTCTTCAGCTAATAAAAACATTGAAACTCTTGGCAAGACTGCCAGTAAAGTCTCTAAAATGGCTGTTGCAAGATTTGCAGCCGTTGGTTTATCAATTGCTGGTATTACTAAAACTATTAATGCAGCAGTCAAGGCATTTGGTATTCAAGAACAAGCTGAAATAAGAATGGCAGCAGCAGCAAGGAATAACCCTCTTATAGATGGAACAGCTGTAGCAAGTTTAAATGAATACGCGGCTGCTCTCCAGAGAGCTTCTAATTTCGGTGATGAGATGATCATTGGACAACAGGCTTTTCTTACTACGATGGGAATGTCCGAGGATCAGATTAAGAAAGTAATGCAAGCAGCTGTTGATTTATCTTCAACTGGAATGTTTAGTTTAGAATCAGCTGTTAAAAACTTAGCTAAGACTTATTCAGGACTTTCTGGTGAGTTAGGAGAAGCTATTCCTGCTTTAAGAGAACTCACCGCTGAACAACTCAAAGCTGGTGCTGGTGTTGAGGCCATTGCTGAAATGTACGCTGGAATGGGTGAAGCTGTATCAAAAGGTGTATCAGGTCAATTGACTCAGCTTAAAAACATGTGGGATGATACATTAGAAGGTCTTGGCGAGGGATTAGCTCCAATTATTTTAAGTATTTCAAAGAAACTTAAACCAATATTTGAAAAACTCATTGAGTGGTTTAATACTTATAAAAATCAGATTACAAACTTCTTTATAAACTTCCCCGCAATAGCTGGTGCCGCATTTCAATTTGCTAAAGATATACTAGCTAAGTCTTTTTCACCAGAGTTCTTGATGACTCTTGGTGGAGCACTTTGGGAGTTCTTTATGGTATCAGCTAAAGCCGCTATTGAGACTGTTTGGGCATTTATTAAAGCAATTGGTACAACAATCTGGGAGCCCTTGAAAGTTGGATTTGAGTACGTAGTATTTGGTATAAGAACCGGACTTAATAAAATTATTGGATTTTTAAATCTAATATTAGAAAAAGCTCATGATACTATGGAAGCTTTAAATATATTTAAAAAAGAAAAAGACCCTTTTACAGGTGGGATGAAGCTATTGACTACAACTGCTCCTAAAGGTGTAGATGCTAAAGCAATAGCTGGTGCTTGGTCAAAAGCACTTAAGACATCAGGTGAGCAAGTCAAAGTTATAACAAAAGGATTGGTTGAGGCTGGTAAGACTATTGGAGCTGAGTTTGGTGATGAGTTTCAGCAATTTAGAGTTGCTCTTGGTGAGATATTAAATAAAGATATTCCTGATTCACTTAAGTCACCTATAGTTAAACTACTTGATGCTGTTGATAATGCGTCAGATACTTTTAGTAAAGTTGTCCCTGACCCTTATAAAATGGGAGAACCTGGACTCGGAGCTGGTGCTGGAATAGAGATGCCTACAATAACATTATTTCAGCCCTTAATGGATGCTATATCACATGTATCTTCTGAACTATTCTCAGTTGAGAAAGAAGAGACTCATGGTGGGATGATTGAGAAATTAGTTCTTTCATTCTCGAGTTTAGGTGATATTATAATGAGTGCCGGGACACAGTTTATCTCAATGTTTGCTGCTATATCTTCTATATCACAGATTCTTAATCCAGTTAAAACAATATTACAAAACATGTTCAAGGTTTTAGCGCCGGTTGTTAACACAGTTTTAGCTCCGATTATAAACGTATTAAGAATAATGGGTGAGACTATTGGTAAGATTCTTATTCCAGCTACTGCAATGCTGGCTCCTATTCTTCAATTAGTTGGATTAGCATTCATGTGGTTATATAATTGGGCAATTAAACCCCTTGGTAATGCTATTATATTTATTGTTGTTGCACTTAATAATGCAATTGCTTGGGTCATTAATGGAATAATAAAACTCATTAATAAACTTCCATTTGTTAATATTAAGTGGCGAATGGCAACAATGGACTATGATAAAATGAAGCTTCAAAGTGCTTCAACAAGTGACTTAACTTCAGCAGAAGAATCTGCTGCTGGCACTGCTGCTTCTTACACAGGCGGAAATACTTACAATGTAAATGTTGTTATTAATACTGACGTAATATCTGGTGAGGGAGGATTTAGAGACTTATCAATAATGATAAGAGACGAAATATCAGCTGTGGAGGCATTAGGAGTTTAATGGCTACTTGGGTAATACAATTTGATTTTGATGACGGCCAAGGGTGGGTAGATATTCATGACTTGGTTAAAACAAAAAACTTAAGAAGAAAAAGAATACTCTATAATAAATTGACACCAGCTACTAGCACTGTCACTTTTCAAATGCTTAGAGATACAACAATTATAACTAAGCTCTTAACTACTACAAAAGAAATAAAAGTTTTGATTACAAAAAACGCAGCTCCTTACTTTAGTGGCTATATTAGAAAAAACTTTAAGGTTCTAGTTGAGACTAATATAAAATGGGTTAAGATTGAATGTGTTGATAAGGGCTTTTTATTAAAGAAAACAATAGACGACACATTCGCTTATTCAAATTACAAAGTAGCTTGGACAACTAATCCAAGTATATCACTTGTTCACCAACTTCTTTATAAAGCCGGGCTAGTATTAGGTGAGATCAATACTTTAACTATTGATAAAACTGTTGATTATTTTATAAACATTCATGACGACGGAAAGACTTATCACACAGCAATAAAAGAGTTGTTATTTGAGTTTGGCTTTGTATTTTACTTTGACGAGTCAGGAAAATTTACAATATTTGACATGTTTCCTGCTACTGCTACGTCGGCTTATACATTCGATAATGACAACATGATTGGTAAGCTTGAAGTGAATAAAAACTTGGAGCAACAAGAGGGTGTATCAGTTCATTGGTGGGAGCACAGAGTTGAGACTGATATTGTTGTCTTCTCTGATACAACTGGTGGCGACTCGTCAAATAAGTGTAATATAACTTTGGCAGCTACTGGTGATCCAGATGGCGGAGACTATTATCCCTCTGGTTCTGACTCTCGGACTGTTTATTCAGAATATAAAATAAATGATAGAGAGATAATTACAGTCAACAACTTAACTCATGATATAACAAGAGAGTCTGGGATTAATCTAACTGGCCCAACAAACTATTACAAAAGAGCTGACTTCAAACTTGTTAACTCTCTAGGAACAGAAAAGAGTATAACAAAACTTGATTTAAGAGGTGACCCAGTATTCAAAGGTGACTTGAATATCACAAAGAGACTGAATGTAGCTGGAACAGAGAAAATCAAAACTATTGACACAAAGTATTTGACTTCTTTAGCGGACGCTGTTAAACTATCAAATGGAATAGCTGGTTATTACGGGTATTCAGACTTTATTTATAAACTCACTAGCGCTGATGACGTCCAGATTGGAACAATTGTAACACTCGAAGAAGATCTCTTAGGCATTTCAAATAAATGTATTGTTGTAACAAGAGAGGACTTTGAAGACTTAGAGCAATCAAAATACACACTTGACGGAATAGATGAATACTCAGCTGATTCAACGGACACAGAAAGTATACACATTGAACCTGAACCTTTGCCACCCGGTTCAGTATCAGATCTAGAAGGAGTACCCTCTTATCAAGAGATAATAGAAGGTTTTGATGAAGGCGGCGGAACAACTACTCCGACTACTCCTACTGCTTCAGCTGTTGGGTACTTCAAGACTATAGCTATTAGATGGGATAGGCAATTAGATTTAACAAACTTCGACCATTACGACTTACAAGTTTCAATTGACCAAGTCGATTGGTACGACTTAGCATTTGACGGAGCTGGTGCATTCAATGGCTGGGGCGAGACTAAAAATAATCTAACTGAAACTACAATGGAGATAATATTACATGAAAATATACCAGCTTCTGGTACAGAAGAAATACCAACAGCTACAACTCTTTATTATAGAGTAAGAAGAGTCACGAAGGCAGCCGCTGAATCAAGCTGGTCAAGCATTGTATCTGCTAGCACCTCAGTTATTGGTGGTGTTGATATTGGAAAGGACTCAATATCAACACCAAAATTGCTTGGCGGTTCAGTTACAGCTGATAAAGTTGATGTTGCAACACTTAATACTCTTATCGCAAATATCAATCAATATATATTAGTATCAGCAAATGGGTTTACTGGCACTTCTTACGTAGAGGAGGCTCCTACAATAGGAGATCAAAGAGCAAGGCTGGACTCAAATGAGTTGGTTATTGAATACTTTGATCATTCAGAAACTTGGGTTACAATTGCTAAGATGGGTGGCGATGAAGATGGTGGTTTCTTTCCGTGGTTTCAAGCTAGAGGTTTAATTAAAACTGGAGCTGTTTCAGAAGTTAATGCATTAAATGTTGGCCACCGTGTACCAGCTGGTTCAAAGATATTTGACTTTGAAAATGTTTACACAGATAGAGATAGTGCTGACCCTTGGGACACAAAGAGTGGAACAAGTTTTACAACTGATTCTTTGATTGGTACTCATGCTTTGACGACTACTTCAAGTGGATATATTGAAGACAATGATGCTAACTCTATTACTTGGAGTGATGACTTCGGTATTAATACTTGGTATAGAGTTGCTTCAGCTCCTGGTTCAGCGACTGAGTTATTATCTTTAGAAGGAGAAACTGCTAATACTTTTGGAGGCTTAACTGCTAAAACATCTGTTGGTGTTAGTGCACCAGGAGATGTTGCAACAATAGATGAAAACCATGTCTTGTGTACTTATTGGGACACTGGTTCTCCTTACTACGGAAAAGCTAAAGTTGGCACTATACCTAAGAATGGCGGTGCAATATCTTGGGGAACTACTTATACTTTTAGTGGAACAAGTGGAGTATACGATGCAAATTGTGTCATGCTAACAAGCACAAAAGGAGTTATATTCTATAGAGATAGAGACTCGTCTCCTGCCGATTTATTAACAGCAAGAGTTGTAAATGTCTCAGGGAGTACTTTGACATTTGGTTCAACAGAATATAGAGTCAACTCTAGTGTATCTGTCAATATACCACACTCTGGTGCAGTAGCTACTGTTGATAGTACTCGTTTTGTTGCAACTTATAGAAATGGCACTAATGTTATAGCAATAGTAGGAACTGTTTCAGGTGATACTATTTCGTTTGGTTCAGAATATACAGCTGCTACTTCAGCGCAATGGATGTGCTCGCTTTGTGTATACGACACAAATAAGTTTGTAGTTGCTTACGACACAGGTCCTGGATATTTAAGAGTAGGGACTATTAGTAGTGGCAATGTAATAAGCTACGGATCAGCTGTCTCGTATGTCTCAGACCCGGGTGGATTATCATATATTTGTGCATTAGATAGTACGCATGTTGTTGCAAACTATAATAGCCAGTATAAGCAGGGCTATATAAGATGCGCTTCAATATCAGGAACAACTATCTCATTGGGCTCAGCTGTTAAATATTACGGTCTACCTGATGCCGGTTATTATACAAATAATCAATATATTGATAAAATCGATTCGACTCATTATGTTGCTTATTATCGTAGATACGTTTCACCCTCAGTATATCGAACTGATGGTTTTCTTGGTAGTGTATCTGGGACTACTGTAACTATTGGAAGTCAAGTAACTTTAGGGACTGTCGGTCATGACAACGCTTCGGGTTGTTATCTAGATGGTAATAAGTTTTGTTTACTCTGGCAAGACAGATCTTCGAATGTTCTTTATTACGTAATAGGCAATATTGATAAAACAAAACTCACACTTGAAGTAGAGGGTACTGACTTAAGAGAAATAATTCAAAACAATAAAGACTTTGTTTACACAACAAAACAAGTAACAATATCAACTGGTTGGCACTATATTGGTTTCAACTACGATAATACAGGTGATAAGCTATATTTAACTATTGGTAGCTCAACAACTGAAATTGATACTTCAAGTTATACATTTAGTACTAGTACTCCTTCATTGAAAATATCAGTACCAGAAACTGGATACAGAGTTGACAACTTACTGATAATGAGCTCGGACTTCTTTGATGATACGATTGATTATTTTGATTACGGACTAATCTGGAGTGAGTCAGTTGATGAGCTGAAGGATTTAGTATTGGTTCCAAAAACAGATGGCAACGTTGTTGTCAATGAAGGATTAGTTGTCCACAATATACCAACGTCGTCATCGGGATTAGTTTCAGGGAGAATCTGGAGTGACGGTGGAACACTAAAAATAGTATCGTAAAGAGGTTAGCACAATGAATACAGCGGGGGCTATACAACAAAGTCAACAAAGACAACAAAGAACTGAAACTTTAAAAGAAGATATTTTACGGTCGAACCCAATGCACGATTGGAAAAACTGCCCTGCTTATCTATTGACTGGTGAGCACTTCAATACTATTATTGAGAAAATAAAGAGTCTTGAGGAGGTATCTAATATCAAAGATGACATGTTACAAAAACATCTTGAAAAACAAGACAGCTTCATTGAGGGACAGAATAAAATACTCCAAAAGATGGTTAATAAAATAGATGATAATAAGAAGAGCACTGATAAGAAAATAGATGGTATTGTGTCAAAAACAAATATATTCATGCTTAAAGTAGCAGGAGCTATAATATCTTCTTTGATTGGGCTAGTTGTGCTATTAATAGTCAAACTGCCTGATATTATTGAATGGATTAAGATAATGGTCAATTCTGGTCAATAATAGAAGATTATTTCTTTGTATTTTAACGACTTAGATGAAAGATAAGATAAAGAAAACAAACAAAATATTTTATTTGGAGGTCAAATTATGGCACTTAATGTACCCGATGCAGGCGAAACAGCGATGCTTAAACTCATTCTAAATGACGCAACACAAGGAGATGTCAAAATACACTTGTATTCTGATGATGTAACTCCTGGTGAAGCTGATGCTGTAGCTTCGTATACCTTAGTCACTGATCCAGCAGCTAAAACGCTTACTGGAGCATCTTGGGATACTACTTCTACAGCTGGGACAGCATCTTACGCTCAGCAAACTTATACTTATTCTGGTGCAGGGACATCATACGGCTACGTCGTAACTGACAATGCTGGTACTGGTATTCTCTTCTCAGAAAGGTTCTCAGATGGTCCGTATACTATTCCATCTGGGGGAGGAACTATCAAGGTGACTCCTACTATCTCACTTTCATAGGTTTTTCTTTATACCTATAGCGCTATTACTGGTGTAATAATAAATGCATACTTATATATAAATGGAGTATGCAATGATCAGACCAGAATGTAATAGAGCGCATGGTAAAAAAGAGATAACTTGTATCAAGAAG